>JBMZMP010000087.1:0-5735 GCA_049619235.1 Thermoplasmatota archaeon | reverse complement strand
GCGGTCGCTGCCGTGGGTTTCGCCGCCTTCCGGTTTTTCACCGTAGAAGGAGACTTGGACTTGATCGGCGAGGGTTTTGAGTTGGTCGTGTGCGGCGGGCCGGTGCACGTCCGCAGCGATGACCCCCACGCGGAGACCTTTTTTCTTGAAGTAGTAGGCCAGTTTTCCCGTGGTGGTGGTTTTTCCTTGCCCGTACAAACCCACCATCATGATGACTTGCTTCTTGAGGGGGACCTTGCGGGGTTCGCCAAGCAACTTCACCAGTTCGTCGTGGACGATGCGGATGACGTGCTCGCGGTTGCTCATGCCCGCCAGGGGCTTTTCTTCAAGGGCCCGCTTTTCGATGGCTTTGCTAAGCGCAAGCACTTGCCGGACGTTCATGTCCGCTTGCAGGAGCGCCCGCTGGATGTCGCGGCTCACTTCCTTGACGAGCGCGCCGTCAATGTGGCCTGCGTTTGCAATCTTTTTGAGGGTGCCGCGGAGCGAGTCGCCGAGGCCTTCCATCACCATGAGTTCCTTTTAGGTGCCTTCCATATTTGAAGGCCGTTGCGAGGTCACCGGGAATATTGGGCGCGCAGGTCCTTCCGCATCACTTTGTTGCTGGCCGTTCGAGGCAGGCTGTCAACGATGACAAGGTCATGGATGCGGAACAAGGGGTTCAGTTTGGACTTGATGCGCGCCTGCAGCTCCGCTTTCAGTTCCGGGCGCGGCTTGGCGACAGCAAACACCACCAATTGGTCGGCGCCGCCGGTGTCTGGGCGGATGGCCACGGCGGCGGTTTCGGTGACGTCCGGGTGGCCGTTCATGGCGGTCTCCAATTCGATGCTGCTGACTTTGATGCCCCCGAGGTTCATCGTGTCATCGGCGCGTCCTGCGGCGGCCCACACCCAGTCACGTACCCAATGCACTTGGTCGCCGTGTTTGCGAAGTTGCCACGCATGACTCGGCACACCCTCGTAGTACTCCGCGTCGTGATCGCGGTTGAGGAGCCGTTCCGATAGGCCAAGGGATGGCGGTTTGAGGAAAATCTCGCCCATGCCGCCGGGCTTGATGGGTTTGCCTTCATCGTCCAGCAGCACAAAGTCGAGCCCAAGTGCAGGCGTGGTGAATGCGGCGGGGATCTGGGGTTGCATGACGCTCCCGGTGAGGTGGCCGCCGCCGATTTCGGTGCCTCCGCAGTATTCAATGACGGGGGCCTGGTAGTTTGCAAGGCTCATCAAGAACAGATAGTCGTGGGCGTTGCTGGCTTCCCCCGTGCTGCTGAAGATGCGCACGTCGGGCAAGTCGCCGGGCTTCGCGACGCCACTTTTCATCCATGCCCGGACAATGCTCGGGACGAGCCCAAGGACCGTGGTTTTTGTTTCCCGAAGGAAGGCGAAGAACTCGGCGCCGGTCGGGGCGCCTTCGAAGAGGCTCATGGTGGCGCCGTTTGCGAATGTGGCGTAGATGAGCCAGGGTCCCATCATCCAGCCAATGTTGGTGGGCCATGCCACCACGTCTGTGGGGTGGATGTCTTGGTGGAAATGGCCGTCCACGGCCGCCTTGAGGGGTGTGCAATGGGTCCATGGGATTGCCTTGGGTTCCCCCGTGGTGCCGCTACTAAAGAGGATGTTCGTGACGTCGTACGGGTCGCAATGGACTGGGGCAAACGGCCCCGGTTGCAGGAACGCGTCCCAGGCAACGTCTTCTGCGCGGAGGTCGCAATTACCCATGACAATGCAACGTTTGGCACCGGAGGCCAGGGCTTTGTCGTACATGGGCACTGCTTTTCCTGCCCGTTGGAAACTTGCCACGGTGATGACGGCTTCGGCGTTTCCAAGTTGCAACCGCGTGGCCACTTCTTCTGGGGCAAAGGAGTCTGGAATGCTGACCACTGCCATGCCGGCTTGTACAATGCCGAGGTATGCGGCAACGCAGTCCGGGGTCATGGGCATGTAGAGGGCAACGGAGTCTCCTTTCTGGAAACCCATTGCTGCGAGTCCGTTGCGGACAGCGTTGGCTCGGTCCCGCAGTTGGCCGTACGTGATTGTGGTGCGGTTGCCGCCTTCGTCGCCGGCTCGAATGGCGATGCGGTCTGGGTCCTGGAAGCACGCTTCAGCCGCGTTCAGTTTGGCACCGTAGAGCCAGTGCGGGTCCAGTGGGTCGTCCCCGACCACCACATCAGGTTCCTCGTGGAATGGAATCTGCAGTTGGCTGAGGGCGCCTTTCCAGTACGCCGCCGGGTGCTCCACGCTCCATTTGTGCAGTTCCTCGTAGGATGCCAGTTCGTGCGCTTCCGCGAACCGAAGCAGATTGCTGGGGCCGTTGGGGTACCACGCAGGGGAGAATGGCGGCAATTGCTTGTACGCTTCCCAGTGGGCTTCGAAGGGTTTTCCTTGCAACGTTTTGGCAATCTCTGGCCACTGCACAATCGCAGAGCGTCGGGGCCATTTATGATGCATGCAGTTTGCCCCCCGTGAAGTGGCTGGGCCTCGCATTCGCCACATTGCTGGGCCTTGCTGCCCTGCTTGCGGAGGGCTTGGTCCCTGTCGCAGCGGTGGGTTTGGTGCTCATCGCGGCCCTGCTTGTGGCAAACGGTCCAGGGGTTCCCGCCTCGTTCCGGCCCGGCGTGGCAGCTGCTTCGAAGCACGGCTTGTTCCTGGCCATCGTTTTGCTGGGTTTTCGGCTGCAATGGGCCGATTTGCGCGCTGTTGGCGAACATTGGATGCTCCTCCTTCCGGCCTTGCTCCTGCCCATGGCCATTGCGTTCGTCCTGCGGAAGCGGTACGGCAACACGGCAGTGCTTGTAGGCATTGGAACCGCCATTTGCGGGGCTTCCGCCATTGCCGCCGCCCGTCCGGGGCTTCGAGCGGATGACGACGAGGTGGCCGCAGCCGTGGGCACCGTGACCCTGCTCGGCGCCGTGGGGTTGGTGGCGTACCCCGCCCTGGCCTGGGCACTTCAGGTGCCGGAAACGGCGTATGGAATGTGGGCCGGCCTGACCCTGCACGCGGTTCCGCAAGCGGTTGGGGCCGGTTTTGCAGTCAGTGCCGTTGCTGGTGGTGCAGCGACCACGTTCAAACTTGCACGCGTCGCCTGCCTGCCGATTGTGCTTCTGGCCACGAACTCCCGTGGTGCCAGGGTGCCGAAGGAAGTGATTGGATTCCTACTCGCGGTGCTTCTGGCAAACAGTGGCTTGCTTTCCCCTGATTTTCGTTTCTTCCTCGCCGCCCTCGCAAAAGTCCCTCTCGTGATTGCCATTGGAGCCATCGGGTTGCAAACCAGCCTCCGCACCATGCGCATGGGGCGCGCCCTCGGAATGGGCCTGGCCGTATGGCTTCCCACCGCCGCGCTGGTTCTGCTGTTGGCGTGGATGCAATCATAAACGGGCAAGCCGCTGGTCGCTCGTGGAAGACCAATTGGACATGTCGTTCGTGGAGAAAATCCTACCCGTGTTCAAGCGACTCCGCAACTACAGCCGCGTCAAAGTGGATGGCATGGAACACATCCCGGACGGGCCCGCCATCTTGGTTGGAAACCACACCGGTTGGCTCGGCTTGGACTACGTTTTCACCGCCCTTTCCGTCCATGAAGCGCTCGGACGCATGGTTCGGGGCATGGCGCACCCGGCTTGGTTCAAGCACCCGGCCACTGGCACGTTCGCGCGCCGTTGCGGCATCATCGAAATCTCGAAGGGGGCCATGGCGAAACGCCTCGAAGTGGGCGATTTGATCATGATGTTCCCTGAGGGCGAGAAAGGCGCCTTCCGCCCTGGCTCCGATTACACCCTGGAGCCGTTTGCCCGGGGTTTCGTCCGCGTCGCCATGGAAACCGGGGTCCCCGTGATTCCTGTTTGCATCCTCGGCGGCGAAGAGGCCAACCCCGTTGGCCAACAATTGCAATCCTACGAAGAACTGGTCAACCTGAAAGGCGGGTTGCCGGTCCCAAAGAACCTGATTCCAAAACCGGTCAAGTGGCGCATACGGTTCCTCCCTCCGTTGGACCTCGCCGCGTACGGCCCTGAAGATGCAGGCGACCACGACTTGGTTCATACCACCGCGGAAAATACGCGGGCGCGCATCCAACGAGAGCTGCGGATCATGAAAGTGGAACGCGGACACCCTTACCTCTGACACCCTCAACCCGTCGGAGCAGGCGGGCCCCGGCTGGCGCAGGGGCGATGGCTACGCAGCTGGGACGATGGCTTGTTTCTTTGGCAATTGGTCTCGCAACGCGTCCCGGACCGTTTCGTACACGTCTTTGCGCACAAGGAATCCCCAGTGGCTGCAAAAGGGCACTTTGATCGCTTGGCTTCCCGGCAAGTGGCTGTTGAAGCTCGGGATGACGATGGCGTCGAGGGGGCTCCAAATGTTGCAAAATGGAATGTGGGACGGGACTGCGCCGGGGCCGTTGATTTCGTCCAAGAAGTGGCTGCCGGGCCGGGTTTGTTTTGCCACTTGAATGAAGTTGTTGGCGCCAAGAAGATAGGAGAAGTAGGTGCCTTGGTGGGGGCTTCCCATGGTGACCATGTGGCCGATGCGTTTGTCGCCGCCGAGGTACATCATGTAGTACCGAGCAACAAGACCGCCTGCGGAATGGCAGACGAGATCCACCTTCGTGGCGTTGTCGCCGCGTAGCGTCGCTTCCACTTTGTCCCGGAGGATGCTTGCGGCGATGCGGATGTCGCCCAGCATCGCGTACGGGAGGATGCATTCGTGGTAGCGAAAGCCGTCCTGGCGCAACCGCCGCTTGAACAAATTCCAGTACAAGTGCTTCTGGCCCAAGATGCCGTGGAGAAGAATGGCTGGGTTGCCGGTGGTGCCCACGAAAGGCAATGGGGGCTGTGGGAACATGAACCTTGCACATTGGTGCACAACGGAAACCCCGCTGGACTGTACAAAAGTGGCGAACAATGCTTATTTCTGTCAATATCTGGCAGGTTTGTTGATTCGTCGCGCCATGGACGCCCCCCCACCGAACGAAGCCCACGCCAGACTGGCAGCGAATGCGGATGCCAGTTTCATCCTGGAAAGCCGAGAGGGCCCGAAGCGCATGAGTCGCTACAGTTTCGTGGGCGCAAACCCCGCCGGCGTGGCCACACTCACCAATCGCCTCCACGTGGATGGTGCCCTGCCGGAACCCGGCCCCGAGGAAACGCCATTGGCGTACCTGCGGCGTGTGCAGGCGTCGTACCACGTTGACGACCACGAAACCCCATTCATTGGTGGATTGGTGGGATCATTCGGCTACGATTTCGTGCAAGAATTGGAACCCTCACTGGCGGCCAGCGCGCCCTCCGCCTCCTCGTGGCCCAAGTTCCAATTGGGGTTGTACCTGGATGCATTGGTGTACGACCACCACGAGGAAACCGTCCACTACGTCAGCCGAGGCGAGGATCGCTACGACGAATGGCAAGCGTTGCTAGCGGCACCTCGCCCTGCCGAACCCCTGCGGGTTGGCCCCGTGTCTTGCCCCGTTTCAGACGATGAATTCAAGGCCCGGGTGGAGGCCGCCAAGGGGCTCATTGCAGAGGGGGAAAATTTCCAAATCGTCCTCAGCCGGCCATTCCACGCCGACTACGAAGGCCCGCTCGGGGCCTTGTACGACGGCATCCGGCGGGACCACGCCGTCCCCTACCTATTCCACGTCCGTTTTGATCGCCGGGAGCTCCTCGGCGCGAGCCCGGAAATGCTCGTGCGTGTGCGGAACCGACGGGTGGAAACCTTTCCCATCGCGGGCACCCGGCCCGTGACAGG
>JBMZMP010000086.1:0-5762 GCA_049619235.1 Thermoplasmatota archaeon | reverse complement strand
GCGCCAGCAATGCCGGGTTTGCCGTCGAAGACCATCATGGAGTCGCTCACCAAGTCGAGGAAGTACACGTCGTGGTCGATGATGAGGGCACTGCGGCCTTGCTTTTCCATCACACGGCGTATGGTTTTGGCGGCTTGGATGCGTTGGTTTGCGTCCAGGTACGCACTGGGTTCGTCCATGAGGAAGATTTGTGCGTCCTTCACCAAACAAAGAGCAATGGCGACCCGTTGCAATTCGCCGCCAGAGAGGCGCTTGACTTGTTTGTCGAACAATTGCTTGAGTTGGAGCGGCCGCCCAATTTCACTGGCTTGGAAACCACTGGTTCCCAGCAATTCTGGCGCTTCCACGGACAAGAGTTCACGGAGGGTGCCGTCGAAGTCTGCTTTGATGTACTGGGGCTTGTAGGCAACGCGGATGTCCGCGTCAACGACGCCTTCGTCCGGTTCCAGTGCGCCGGCGAGCATTTTGACGAACGTGGTTTTCCCGGTTCCGTTGGGGCCCACCACACCGACCACTTCACCGAAGTGGATGGCGCCGGGGTCCGATTCGATGCTGAAGTCCCCGAGGGTTTTCTTCAAGCGGGGGAATGTGAGGAGTTCGTGCATTTCCGCTTCTTGGCGAGGCGGGCGGGCTTCGAACTCGATGCTGTCTTCACGAATTCGAATGTTTTCTTCCAGGAGGAACCCTTGCAGGTACGCGTTGACGGCGTTGCGGGTGGGGCGCGCCTTTGTCATGACGCCGTATGCGCCTTCTTCGCCGTACGCAATGTGGATTTGGTCGCACAAGAAGTCGAGGATGGCCAAGTCGTGCTCGATGACCATGACTTTCTTGGTCTCGGCGAGGGTTCGAAGGATCTTTGCGATGCGCAGCCGCTCGTGGATGTCGAGGTAGCTGCTTGGTTCGTCGAAGAAGTAAATGTCTGCTTCCTTGAGGAGGGTTGCCGCGATGGCGATGCGTTGCAGTTCCCCACCGCTCACTTGGTCGATGTTGCGGTCCAGGATGTGGTCGATGTTGAGTTGCGGCACCACTTGTTCCCATTTGCCGTCCTTGTCCGCCACTTTGAGGAGGTCGCGGACCTTCTTGCCAGGGAACGCCTTCGGGAGCTGGTCCACGTATTGGGGCTTCACGGCGGTGGTGATGCCGTGATCGACGATGTGGCGGATGTATTCACCAATCTCCGTGCCACGGTACTTCTGAATGACTGGGTCCCAAGTGGCTTCGGTTTCGAATTCGCCGAGGTTTGGAGTTTCCTGGCCGCTGAGGATGCGCATGGCGGTGGTTTTGCCGATGCCATTTGGCCCGAGGATGCCGACGCACATGCCGTCCTTTGGCACGGGGAGACGGAACAAGCGGAAGCCGTTTTGTCCGTAGCGCTGCACCATTTCATCATCCAGGGTGTCTGGGAGACCGATGATGCGGATGGCGTCGAAGGGGCATTTGTTGACGCAGATGCCGCATCCAATGCACAGTTCCTCGCTGATGATGGGTTTGCCTGCGTCGCCCATGTAGATGGTTTCCGTCACGCCGGAGCGGACGGGGGGGCAGAACTTGATGCACTCCGAGTTGCACTTGCGGGGTTGGCAGCGGTCTGCGAGAAGGACGGCGACGCGTTGGCTCACAGTTGCCCCCAGTCGAGCCGCCATTTCAAGGTTTCAACTATAAGCGGGGCCCCAAATGCCACGGCATGAAATTGCACTGGCTGGTTTTGGCCATTCTCGTAGTGGCTCCGGCAGCGGACGCGTTGAACATCGCAACGAAGGGCATCCGGGCCCGCAGCAGCGAAGAATTCAGCCCGGAGACTGCGTGGGACTTGGGCATTTACGGATGCGACGTGACCATTGCCATCTTTGACGAGGGCGTTGACGATGCACACCCACACTTGGACGGCAAAGTGGCCGCCGGCGTGGACGTGACCGCAACCGGCATTGTCTGGAACAACGTCAACGACGGCAACCCCCAACCGATTCTTGGCACACACGGCACCCCCGTTGCGGGACTCGCAGTGAGCCACGCGGGCAAGCCGTTCTTCCACGCCGAGGACTTCCCCGGTTACGACGAGGACGACTTGGTGGGCATGGCGCCTTGTGCTTGGATGGTGGACGTGCAATTCAACGACATCCTTGGCGCATCCACGAGTGAATTCGTGGCCGCCTTTGACTGGGCCATCGCCAACAAGGACAACGACTGGGGCGACAACGACCCCACCAACGACGGCATTGACATCATCACCATGAGCTGGAGCCCCCTCGACGGCACCGATGGCAGCGACGTCCTGAGCCAAGCAGCAAACCGCGCCGTGGAAGCTGGCATCGTGGTGCTTGGCAGCATGGGCAACAGCGGCCCCGAGTACCAACCCTGGGGGACGCCTGCGGCTGCTGACTTGAGCCTCGGCATCGCCAACTTGTGGAACGAACGAACCATTGACCGCTCCGACGACGTCATCCGTGAAAGCAGCACGATTGGCCCCCGCCCCGACGATGGGGACGACAATCCGTACGACGAATTGAAACCGGACGTGGCCACACCGGGCCATGGAGTCATTGGCCCCGTTGCAGGAAACGCCGACGGCTCCGAATACGCCATTGCCGGTTGCGGCGAAGACAGCATTGCACCCGTGGACGTGTCTCTCATCTTGTCTTGTACGGCTGGTTTCAGCGGCACCAGTGCCGCCACGCCCATGACTGCCGGCGTCGTTGCGTTGATGCTTGATGCAAACCAAAACCTCACCGCGGCAGACATCAAGGAAATCCTGCACCAAACCGCCATCCCGCACAAGGACCAAACCCCGTCGGCGCCGGAAATCAATGCGGTGTACAACCACGTGTATGGCTGGGGCATGACGGACGCGTACGGGGCCGTCAAAATGGCCATGACGTGGCCTGGAATGGAACTTGGCGCGGACACGGACAGCGACGGGGTGCGAAACTACCGGGACGCAGAACCATTCAACCCCGCCGTCAAAACCATCATCGCGCCGGCGCCTGAAATCAAGGAAACCCCCTTGCCGCCAGCACAAGACGCAGATGGGGACGGGGTCACGAACGACGTGGACGACGACCCACTGGACCCCACCGTGCAATCTGGTGGAACCACAGGCGAATCCAACGACACGCCCTTCATCGGCATCGGATGCGTCCTGTTGGGCCTCGCAGTGGTCATGCGCCGACGCTGAAATCCTTAAACCAGCACGGAAGTGGACGCAGCGTGGCCCTTCCAGACCTTCCCATGGCGGACATCCCCATCAACGCAGGCGTCAGCCCCAGCGGGAAGCCCCGGTTGCCGGAGTGGTTCAAGATTCGGCCACCCGGCGGGGACGCATACGCAGGCATCAAGTCGGCGCTGCGAGAACGCGGCCTCAGCACGGTCTGCGAAGAAGCCCGCTGCCCGAACCTCAGTGAATGCTGGAGCACCGGCACCAACGCGGGCACCGCGACCGTGATGATCATGGGCGACACGTGCACCCGCGCCTGCCGGTTCTGCAGCGTAAGCACAGGCATCCCACTCGCCCTCGACCCAGAGGAGCCACAGAAAACCAGTGACGCCGTGGGCATCATGAACGTTGGATACGTGGTCATTACCAGCGTGGACCGGGACGACCTGCCCGATGCAGGCGCGGAGCATTTTGCCCGCGTCGTGGAACAATGCAAAGCCGACCACCCAAACCTCCTCGTGGAAGTCCTGACGCCCGACTTCAACGGCCAAGTCTCTGGACTCAAGCGCATGGTGGAAAGCGGAGCTGACGTATTGGCACACAACATCGAAACCGTGCGGCGCCTCAGCCCCGACGTTCGCGACAAGCGCGCCGATTACGATCAAACCCTGCAAGTGCTGGCCGATTACAAGCACAAAGCTGGTGCCAAGTACACCAAAACCAGCATCATGCTTGGGCTCGGAGAAACCGAAGCAGAAGTCATCCAATGCCTTCAGGACCTCCGGGACGCGGACGTGGACATCGTCACCCTCGGCCAATACCTGCGCCCCACCCAGGGCAAACGTCACCTGCCCGTGGTGGAATACGTCAAGCCCGAGCAGTTCCAAAAACTCAAAGAAATCGCCGAATCCATGGGCTTCCTGTACGTGGCAAGCGGCCCCCTCGTCCGCAGCAGCTACAAAGCCGGCGAATTGTTCCTCGAAGGCATGATTCGCAGCGAAAACCCCGGAGCATCCAATGGGCATTCCTGAAGCACTTCCATACATCCAATTCTTCGGCCAAATGGCCCTCATCAGCGCCGCTGCGTTCGCCGGATACCAATTCCTGCTCCATCGCCGGGAGAGGGAAGAAAACAACGCCGTGGCGGTGCTTTCCCGCATCCAGGACGCAGAGTTCCGCTCCGCGTACCAACAAATCTGGGACCTCCCCCTACACGCAACCGCGGAAGACATCCGCGCCCGCGGCCCAAAGACCGAGGATGCCGTGCAATGCGTTGCCCTCACCTTCGAGTCCCTCGGCGTCATGGTGCACAACCGCATCGTGGACATCGAACTCGTGGACCAAATCATTGGCGGCTTCCTACGAGAATCCTGGCGCCGCTGCGAACACTACGTGGAAACCCGCCGCTCCGAACTGGGCACCCGCCGCTGGGCTGAATGGTACCAATGGCTCGCCGAACAACTCGCCGTGGACGAACGGCGCAAAATTGGCGCATACGTGGCGTTCAAGGATTGGGAAGCGTAAGCAAGGTTCTTCGGGTCAAATTTTATACAAAACTCCCAATCACCAGGCGTGCGTGTTCTGCTCGTAGCAATTCTGTTACTGCCAATTTTGGTGCAAGGTGCATCAGATGCCGCGAATGATGTGGAATATTCAGAGATGATTTACGGGCAAGGCGAAACACCTCAAGCGTCACCCAGCGAACCACCCGCCTACCTGGACATTTTGGAGGCAACGGCAACTGTCAACGAACGCCCGGCATTGAAGTACGCGTTTTGGGACAGCGAGGTAAGCGAGAGTTGGTTTGATGAAGAGGTCACATTTGATGTGCAAGTAGCAGAAAAGGTCGACAGAACCGAAAGCCGATTCCCCGGAATTCGAGTCATTTTCTCCTTAGGAGGTTCTGACTTTATGATTCAGACAACGGATGGTTGGAGTTCAGATTTGTATAGATTTGAGCAGCTTCCATACCGGAGTGCCTGGAAGCCCTTCGAAGGCTTCCCTGGGATAGGAGAACCTGATTCGGATCCAAGTGGACCTCGATGAATTTTTTACCTATTTTAATGGCCGTGAAATCGCGATGGAAAATATTCGAATTGAGTCATTCCAATGGGTTGGGGCAGGAAAATCAAACGAGCAATTTGAAACAGATTGCTCATCAATAGTGGCCAAAATTTCACTCTCTCCTTGCGTTGGAAAATTTCACGATCGTGTGATGCTACCTGACCTCCCGCTCAATGTTCAGCCAACCTATGTGATTGCCGCCGGACAATATCCGTTGGGAGATTTTGCTTGGTGGAAAGGGGTCACGTATTCCAACATGGGGAAAGAGGCAGTTATTCTGGAAACTTCGTTTCGTGATTATGGCCATTCTTCGGTCCCAGTTGGAGATTATCCCCATGCAGTCGAACTTTTGCCGGGGCAAAGCCAGAACCTTTGGATCGAGGTAGATTACCATGAGGGGCAATTCGGTGAACTGCAGCCCGTGTGGGGTGATGGAAATATTTCAAAGCCGTTTCCAGGATTTTCGAAGTATGGGACTGGTGTGGGCGGCTTACCACCAGAAGGAGTTGCAAATGCGGAATCCGGCTTAGGGCCCAGGGGTGTGCCC
>JBMZMP010000085.1:4400-5836 GCA_049619235.1 Thermoplasmatota archaeon | reverse complement strand
ATGAAACCGGTTTCCGAAATCATTGTCACGGAAACCGAACAAGCCGCAGCGTACGGAAGCCGGAACATTGCAAAAGGCGTCGCAGAAGGGCTCCGAGAAGGCGGGTTCCAAAACAACATCAAGGTCCGCTGCCGCAGTTGCGGGGAACTGGATGACGAACACGCAAAGTTCTGCTCCGCTTGCGGGCAGGCGATGTAGTTTCCATTCGGAAAGCCAAATCCACTTATGACCCCCCGCCAGTCCAGTGCTGTGTCAGCCATTGTGCAGTGCCGCGGCCTGAAGAAGGTGTACGAATCCGGACGGCTCCGCGTGGAAGCCTTGAAAGGCCTCGACTTGGACGTGCAGCCCGGGGAAATGGTCGCCATCATGGGCCCCAGCGGCTGCGGCAAAACCACGCTCCTCAACTGCCTCAGCGGCCTCGATGACACCAGCGGCGGCGCCATCCGATTGGAAGGCAAAGACCTTGCCAAAATGGACGACAAGGAACGCACCAAGCTTCGCTCCCGCCGCATGGGCTTCATTTTCCAATCCTTCAACCTCCTACCCGTCCTCACGGCGCTTGAAAACGTGGAACTCCCACTCCTCGTCACCGGCCTCGACCCCAAGCTCGCAAAAGTACGGGCTCGCAAGGCCCTGGACCAAGTGGGCCTCTCCGGATTGTACGATCACAAGCCAAAGGAACTCTCCGGCGGCCAACAACAACGCGTCACCATCGCGCGCAGCCTCGTCAACGAGCCCGCCATCATTTGGGCCGATGAGCCCACGGGGAACCTGGACACGGAAAGCGGCCAAGACGTCCTTGACTTGCTGCACCGGCTCAACAAGGAACTGGGGCAAACGTACGTCATCGTCACCCACGACCCAGCCATCGCCCGCAGCTGCCACCGCATCATCCACATGGAATCGGGGCAAATCCTGCGCGAGGAAGCAGGCAAAGGCCAATCCCTGATTTTGGCGCAAGAACGGCGCGGCTAGCATGGGATTCTGGACCGTTTTCCTTCTCGCCCTGGCGCTGGTTGTCAGTGGCGCCGTCGCCATCTCCGCGTTCCGGCACCGCATCCTGTTTCGCATGGCCGCCCGCAACGCTTCGCGGCGCCCACGGCAAACGGCCACGGTGATTGCGGGCCTCATGATTGGCACCGCCATCATCAGTGCCGCGCTGGTGGCGGGGGACTCCGCAGGAAGCGCCATCCGGGGCTTGGTGTATGAAGCGCTTGGCGACGTGGACGAGACGGTGCGCCAGGAAACCTTTGGATTCTTCCCCGAGGAAGTGTACCGGGAATACCTCAACGACCCGGACTCCGCGTTCTTCGACGGCATCAGTGCCAACCTCATCTGGGACGTCACGGCGACCCAGCCCGCAACGGATTTGTTTGAGCCGCGCGTGACCGCGGTGGGCTTTGAACCGGAGCGGGACAAGGACTTCCGACCCTTCA
>JBMZMP010000085.1:0-4390 GCA_049619235.1 Thermoplasmatota archaeon | reverse complement strand
CGGCAAGGAAAACGACGGCACTGGGCTGCCCCGTGGGCAAGTGATTCTGTCAGATGACCTCGCTGCGAACCTGGAAGCCAAGGCGGGCGACACCATTGACATCCGTTACACCATCCCCATCGACCCGGTCCGGCCGGTCATTGAGGAGTACCAAGGCACCCTTACCAGCGTCGGCGGAACCCTTCCGGGCCTTCCAGGGTTGCCGCTGCAAAACCCCACGAGCGACTCTTACACCCGCATCGTGCAAGAGAACGCCACGGAACTCATCAGCCTCCTCGCATGGGAAAGCCCCCTGCCGCTACAGTTGGCCCTGCATGGACCCAACGGGGAGCGGTTAGACAGTCAAGCCGCCGCGCCGGCGCCGTTGTTCCTGCGGGTTGAGGACCCCGCGCCTGGGCCGTGGCGCCTGGAAATCTCCGCGCCCGCCGCCGTGGTGGTTCCGTACTACGCCGCAAGCGTTGCATTGTACCCCGCGTACAGTTTCGAGGAGTTGTCCGGCATCCAAGTCCCTGAAGGGTTTGCCGCGTTTGGCGACCTCCTCGGAGACACCACGCCCCGGGAAGCCTCATTCACGGTTTGGGCCGTCAGTGACGGCGGTAGGGGCGAACAATTTGACTTCGAGGAAGCGTTCTGGATTCACCTGGACGAAGCCCAAGCGTTGTTCGAACGGGAGGACGAAATCAACGTGATCAAGTTCAGCAACCCCGGCGACATGGTCACGGGCCGCGACCGCACGGACGAAGCAGTCGTGATTCTGAACGCCACGTTGCAGGACATTCAGGCCAAGCTGCAGGACCCCGCCGTCGATGCGTTGTTTGTGAACCCCGTGAAGCGGGATTTCATCGAATTTGCAGACGAACAAGGACAAACCTTGACCGGCCTCCTCATCTTCGCAGGCAGCCTCACCGTCATCACGGGACTGCTACTGATCATCAACATCTTCACCATGCTCGCCGAGGAACGGCGGCCGGAACTTGGCATGGCCCGCGCCGTTGGGCTGATGCGCCGCGACTTGATTCGGCTCTTCGTCTACGAAGGCAGCCTGTACGCCGTGGTGGCCGCCGCCATTGGTGCCGTCCTCGGACTCGGACTCGCGGGGGCATTGGTTGCCTTCATCAACACGCTCATCCAGAGTTTCGAAGCGGACTTCCCGCCCATCGCCTTCGTGGTTCGATTCGACCGCGTCTTGGTTGCATTCGCCGTCGGCGCCTTGCTGACCTTTGCGACCATCTTCTTCGCCAGCCGCCGCATCGCCCGGCTCAACATTGTGCGGGCCATCCGGCAAATCGACGAACCGGAGAAAACCGGTGGCGCGTGGCAAATCTGGGTCGGTGCCCCCTTGGCCGCTCTAAGCACATTGCTTGTGACAGCTGCTTGGGTGTTGCCTCTTGACTACAAGTTCAGCATGCAAGTGTTTGGCGCCGTTGGCATCGTGCTTGGATTGGCGTTGGCACTGCGGCGCTACGTCACGAAGAAGCGACTCTACCCCCTCCTCTCCGCTGCGTTGTTTGCGTACTACACGGTGACGTACTTCATCATCGGAGACTACGACAACATCCAGGAAGCCAACATCGTCGGCCCAATCAGAGGCGTCATTTTGACCCTCGCCGTGGTCGTCATTTTGAGCTACTTCGAATGGGGCCCCCGCGCCCTTGGAGGATTGCTTGCACGCCTCAAATCCATGCGCGCCGTGGCATTGCCCGCGGTGAGCTACCCGCAACACAAGCGATTCCGGACCGGCATGACCCTGGCGATGTTCAGCATCGTCATCCTCAGCATCGGCTTCTTCAGCATCTTCGGCGCCTTGTTCCAAACGCCGCCGGAACGCCAAACCGGCGGCTACGAAATCAAGGCCTACACCACCCTTGACGTGGAGGACTTGTCCGACTACGACCGGGGGCTGCTGCCAGATGTCATCACGGCAGAAGTGCACATTGCGGAATTCTTCAACCCCGAACCGGACTTCATCACCGTGAACGGGGAGCGAGTGGGGAGCTTCGGGCCTCCCGGGCACTCCATTTACGGCGTGGACCAATCCTTCGTGGACACCAACGGGTTCAGGTTGCTTTGGAAACTGGACCAGTACGCCACGGACAAGGATGCGTACCAAGCAGCGCTCAACGGGGAAGGTGTGATTGTGAGCTACCGGTACAGCACCGGGGAGCAAAACCAGGACCTGTACTTCGAAGTGGGCGACACGCTCCGCATCCACCAAGGCGACGACCTCATCGAGCACACCATCCTGGGCATCCAGGAGCAATTCCACTTCAACGGCATTTGGCTCCCGAAGCCATTCGTGGAGCAAACCTATGGCGCCCAAACGGACAACCTGTTTCTCTACAAGCTTGCCGACGGCACCGATGCAACGGCGTTTGCAAAGGACCTCGAACGAAACTACCGCGACGTTGGCATGGACGCGGAGGATCTCGAGGAGCACGTCAAGAAGGAGCAGGAAACCTTCGACCAAATCCTCTCCGCCATGAAGCTGTTCCTTGGCCTTGGCCTCATCATCGGCATCTTGAGCCTCGGCATCGTCACCAGCCGCAGTGTCCTCGAGCGGCGGCAAGAAATTGGCATGCTCCGCGCCATCGGTTACACCCCCGGCATGATTCGCCGCATCTTCATCACCGAAGTCACCACCGTGGTTTTCGTCGGAAGCATCGTCGGCATCGCGTGCTCCATTCTCGTAACATTTGGCCTCTGGTTTGCCATCATCAAGGACCTGCAGTACCCGTACGTGATTCCGTGGCTGGACATTGGCGTACTTCTGCTTGTGAGCTACGCGTTTGCCATCCTTGCAACGTTGCTGCCGATTCGTCGCGCCAGCCGAACCGCCCCCGCAGAAGCCCTACGGTACATTGAATGACTTGGAATGAACAATTGAAGGCGGAAGTGCCACGGACGGAGATCCCGGCATTCCTCAGCGACTTGCAAGCCATGGTATCAGCGCTCCGGGAAGGCCGTGAACCACGCGCCACATCCCTATTGCGGGCACACGCGGCGCTTGCGCTGGCCTACATGGACGAAGGGGCCAAGAAAGAGAAAGCCCGCGCCTTACTGCGGGCACCTTGAGCAGGGACTGTAGTACGGCGAATCCTTGACCGGGGTTCGGTCGTCCTTGCTGCGGAACGGAATCACGTTGGTTCCGGGCGCCTTGGTGACGAATTGCAGGTCCGCAACGGGGGTGCCGCCGATGATGTGTTCGTCCCAAATGCGTTCCGCGTCCGGGAGGGTGAGGTGGCTGTACCAGACACCTTCTGGGTAGACCACCATCATGGGACCGTGGCCGCATTGGCCCAGGCAGCCGCTCTTGTTGATGCGGAGTTGCTCTTTGAGTCCGCCTTCCCGCAGTTTGCCCTTCATCCATTTCTGGATGGCTTCCGCGGGGCCGTCAATGGCGCATGCACTTTCACTGATGCAAATGAACGCGTGGCGCTCAAACCGTTCCATGCTCTGGGATTGTGGGGTTTGGCTTAAGGCCGTGGGTTGGTGGCGGCGCATGGCCTGGGACCCATGGAATTACCTCATCCTCGCAGGGACGACCATGTTCACCGTGGCCTTGATTCCCCAGTTGGTGCGGACGATTCGCTTGGGCCGGGCGGAGGACATTTCCATTCCGTTCATTCTGTTGGTGGTGCTTGCGAGCTTCGCCAATTTGACCTATTTCTTCGTCCACGTGGGGGATTACATTGCCGGCGCAGGGTTCATTGCCAACATCGTGGTGTGGAGCTTGGTACTCTGGTACCGCATCTATCCGAGGCAACCATGAGAGGCGTCATTTTGGTGGAGGGGGATTGCGGGGACGACATCCTCAGCGTAGCCCGCGCTCACCCGGCCGTTTTGAAGGCGTTTCGCACCATGGGCAAGTACGCCGCGGTGATGATTTTTGATGGCGACATGGATGCGTTGCGGTTCCTCATCGGGGAAATCAACCGCATGGACTGCGTCTGGGACGGGCAGACGATTCTGGAGTTGGAGTTCGGCATGCGCC
Source organism: Thermoplasmatota archaeon (assembly GCA_049619235.1). Taxonomy (GTDB): domain Archaea; phylum Thermoplasmatota; class E2; order JACPAO01; family JAHFTW01; genus JBMZMP01. The sequence goes on along the minus strand of JBMZMP010000085.1, from coordinate 399 downwards.
AGCCGCCAGTGCAAGCGGAGGGCCATTTCCGTGCCTTGCTGTTGTTCACGGAGCATGGTGGGAAGGACTTGGACTTGGACCAAAGCTTCGAGGAGCACGCCAAAACGGTGCCCGGCGTGGTGGAGGCGTTTTCCTTGCTTGGCATCCACGACGACGTGGCATTGGTGAAGTTTGACGACATGCAGGATTTGCAGGCGTTGGTGAAGCAATTGGAATCTCCTTCGATTCGATTGGTGGACATCATCTTGGAACAAAGTTAAGCGGCACCCCGGAGTCGCAGCGCCATGGATTTTGCATGGCCAGATCAAGACGGAAACGTGGTTTCTTCGAAGGGCTTGCTTGGAACGCCCTACGTGTTGTACTTCTACCCGAAGGACGACACGCCCGGTTGCACCAAGG
>JBMZMP010000084.1:0-6046 GCA_049619235.1 Thermoplasmatota archaeon | reverse complement strand
AAATCAGAATGAAAAAGGAGGATGAGAGGAGGAGGTCGTTTGGAGTTCTACCCTTCGTAGATTTGGTCCTTCACGCCACAGTGCGGGCAGGCCTCGAAGGCCACATCCGCCTTGCCCTTGTGGCCAAGAGCCCCGACGGTCCAGTGGGCGTCGCAGCTTCCACAGCTGAAGTCCTTGCCATACACTTCCCCACCGGGCACGGTGGCCTTGACGTGGGGTTGGTCGGGCGCGGGTAGGCGTCCACTGGTGCCACATTCGGGGCAGTTGAACGCGACGTGTTCGCGATGCGTATCTTGGACGTGGTCCATGTCGAACCGGAAGACGTGCATACAGGTGCGGCAGCGCAAGTAGTCGCCGTCTTCGACGTAGTCTTCGTCGTCCACTTCGTCAAAGTCCGCTTCTTCTGCTTCGCCCCAGGAACGGGAGAACAGCAAAATGATGGCCCAGATGAGAATCACAGCGAGCGCGCCAATGACGCCCCACTTTGCGACGCTGCTGAGGAACATGATGTCCACGATGCTGAACAAGAAGATCAGAATCGCGACCACGATGAACCAGGCGTAGCCGGTGCGGCGGGCAGGTACGTTTGCGCGAAGATGTGCGTACTTGGCTTGTCGGGCTTCTGCCTTGGTTTGGTATTCTTCAGTCATTAGGCCCACCTTCCTGCAAGGGCAATGACACCAATGAGCACAATCAACAACATGAGGCCTCCAGAGATGGCGGCGTAGTCCCAGTCGTCCTTGATTTTCTGCACGTAATCCGTGTCACCGCTGTCGCCCGTGTTGGGCTTGGAGTCAGCATCCAAGGGGTCGCTGCCGGCGTCGTCCTCTTCCTTGTCGGTGAAGCCGTCGCCGTCCGTGTCCGCCTTGTTGGGGTCGGTTCCCTTGGTTTCTTCTTGCTCGTTGGTCAAGCCGTCGCCGTCAGGGTCGCCAGTGCCGTCTTGGGCCGTGATGTTGCCGAAGTGGGTTTGTTCCCAAGCGTCGTCCAATCCATCACCGTCTGCATCCGTGCCTCCGGTGCCTGGGTCGTTGGGGTCGAGTGGATCGGTTCCGTCGTCCACTTCGTCCCCGTCCGTGATGCCGTCGCCGTCCGTGTCCGGGTTGGTGGCGTTGGTGCCGGCGTTGAATTCGCCAGTGTTGTTGAGGCCGTCAGCGTCCGGGTCGTCTCCACCGGAGTAGGTGGTGATGTCGCCGAATTGGTCAATTTCCCAGTCGTCTGGAAGACCGTCGCCGTCGGAGTCGTTTCCGCCTGTTTGCGGGAAGTCCGCGGGGTCAGTTGGATCCGTTCCCGCTGCAACCTCTTCGCCATCGTCGAAGCCATCGCCATCTGTGTCAGCTGCGTTTGGATCGGTGCCGAGTTCGTATTCTTGAACGTTTGTCAGGCCATCTCCGTCGGGGTCGCCCGTTCCGTTTTGAGCAGTGATGTTTCCGAAATGCTCGATTTCCCAGTCATCCGGCAAGCCATCGTTGTCTGCGTCAGGGTCGCCGGACCCACCATCTGTGGGGAATCCGATTCCAATCAAGAATTCTTGCGTGGACGAGGCAGTGTCGGCAGCATATACTGGTGCCAACGGCACCTCTTGGCTTACGATGCCAACTAGGGAGCCTTGGGAGATCGCTGTAAATCCGTCGAATCCAGTGGAGTCAAAGTTTGAGACGGGGATTTGTGCCTCAATGCGAGTGGCCGTGGCGCTGCTCGAAATGTCGCCGCTTGGGGCATTTTCATGGGTAGAGCCAATCTCAGTTCCGTCCTTGTACAGCACCACGTAATGCGTGATGATGGCACCTGCAGTTTGGAGAGGTTCTTGCATCCAGACAAATTCCATGGTGTAGTCCGAACCATCTTTTTCCAGCAAATCCAAATCGACGGGGTTCGAAACCAAGGCGGCATCGAGAACCGGAATGGTTTCAGAAACCGTCATGGCGATGAGGACCTGTGAACAGTCTCCATTGTGCCCAATCTCCACCTCCACAATGTCTTCACCGTGCGCGAGCGTCGCAGGTACAATGTAGACGTCGTCAGCGTCGTCGGTTCCCCATGTATTGATTTCTCCACAACCGGCCTCTGCGGCGACCGGGATGGACATTCCAAGCACTGCAATCAGCAACAGGGTGCTGACGCTACTTGCACGTAGAGCTTTCATTGACGCTTACGTGGTTTTGTAGCATATATAAGGTTGCTTAGACGCCGCGGGCTGACATAAGGAGAAAGGCCGTTTTTGCCTCGAGCCTCATTTCAAGTGCACTACTCGTCCGCGAACAATCTGTCCACCAACCATTCTGCGTCGAATGCCTTGAGGTCCGGGTAGTTTTGCCCAACGCCGACAAACATGAGCGGCTTGTTGATGGTGTACGCAACACTGAGTGCTGCGCCACCCTTGGCGTCCACGTCCGTCTTGGTGAGAATGGCACCATCGATGTCCACCACTTCGTCGAATTTGCGGGCTTGCTCCACGGCGTCGTTGCCGGCGAGGCTGTCGCCCACGAAAATGGTCAAGTCGGGGCTTGCGACGCGGCGAATCTTGTCCATTTCATCCATGAGGTTTGTGTTGGTTTGCATGCGGCCCGCCGTGTCCAACAGGATCACGTCCTTCTTGCGGGCTTTTGCGTGTTCAATGGCGTCGTATGCGACCGCGGCGGGGTCTGCGCCGCTGTTGTGCGCCACCACTTTCACGCCGAGCTTGTCGCCGTGTTGTTGCAGTTGCTGAATGGCTCCGGCTCGGAACGTGTCACCTGCTGCAAGGACCACGGAGCGGCCTTGTTGTTGCAGGCGGTAAGCGAGGCGGCCGATGCTGGTGGTTTTTCCAGTGCCGTTGACGCCCACGAACATCACCGTGATGGGGCGCTTTCCGGCGGCGAGTTTCTCTTCAATGAACGCGTCAAAGTTGAAGGTCTGTGTGCTCAGGACGCGCTTGATGGCGGAGCGGAGCACTTTTTCCACCACGTCGCCGGGGCTCTTGCCGCCGACACTCATGCTGAGCAGTTGCTCCTTCACATTGCCCTTGATGGCTTCGACGACGGGCAAGGCCACGTCGCTTTCGAGGAGGCCGATTTCCAATTCCCAGAGGATGTCTTCGAGGACGTCTTCGTTGATGGTGTAGCGGTTGAGGCGAGGCGTGGATTCGGCAACGACCGTTTCCACTTCCTTCTGGATTTCAACGGCTTCGTCCAATTCCTTGGCCAATCGAGCGGCGATTTCTTCCTCGGTGAGCCGCTTGCGGCCCGTGATGACTTCCTTTGGTTTTTCCTGTTCTACGGGCTTGGCTTGGGGCGCCGGCTGGGGCGCGACCGAGGGAGCTTCTACTGGTTTGGGCGTGGAAGGAGCCGTTTCGGGTGCCTTGGTGGGCTGTGGTTGCGGGGCAGGTTCCCTTTGTGGCGCCTGTTGTGGCTCCCGTTGTGGATCCGGCTGCGGGGCAGGTTCGGGTTTCACTTCCGGCGTTGGTTCAGGGGCCGGTTGTGGTACCGGTGCAGGCTTGGGCTCTGGAACGGGTTCCGGCTCTGGTTCGGCCGGTGCGGGGGCAGGTTCCGGAGCGGGTTCAGGAACCGGCTCTGGTTTTGCTTCCTCAACGGGGGCCGGTTCGCCACCCATTTCCGCGGCAAGTTGCGCTTCCAGTTCCGCTTCGAGCTTCGCCTCCAATTCGTCTTCCAATTTGCTGGAGACCTTGTTGAGGCGGTCGCGGAGGTTCTTGAACATAGGCCGGCCCACTTAGGCGGGCTTCAAGAATCCTCTGCCTCGGCTTCCGCTTGCGCAAGGGACTGCAACCGCTCAGCGAGCATTTGTGCGTCCTCAGAAGCGGTCCGGAAATTGGCTTTCAAGGTGCCAATTTGGTCCAAAAGTTGTTCCTTGGCTTCCGCGATGGAGAGCTCCTTCGCGTAGCCCGCACCCACATCCAACAGGACCGGTGCGTCGTGGAGCGTTGCACGAATGCGAACGCCGCCACCAATGGGAACCAAGCCGGTTTGTTCCCCTTCCAATCCAGAAAGGGTTTCCACCGCTTGGTTCCACTGAGAGAGAGTGGATTCCATGGAAGCAAGTTGCTGATCCATGGCCTGAAGCTGCCGCTGGGTTGCTTGGAACGCAGCGTCGTTCATGTTTACAGCTTGGCTGCGGAGATGGGTTCGACGGCGTCGCCTTCGACAACCTTCACGGAGTCGATTTTGACTTGGCGGCGCTTCACGGAGTGGCGGCTGCCGAGGTCCGTAAAGAGGGCTTCACGGGCTTCTTCTTCGGTTTCTCCGACCATTTGGACGGTGAAGTGCTGGCGGATGCGACCCATTTGGAAGTCGCCTTCGAGTTCGAATACTTGCTTCATGTTTCTGTCTCCAGGAATCCAAGGGCCTCCTCAATGCGGCCCAGTTCGATGCCGGTGGTCTTGGTCCCAGTGACCACACCGGTTTGATTGGCGGCCATGCCCGCACCAACGAATCCGTGACCGTGGTTGACGGTCCCGATGCGTCCGTTGACGCCGAAATGGTCCTTGAGGAATGCAATGTCGTCTTCAGTGGCCAAGGGGTGGGCCATGAAGCCTTTGTTGGTTGCCACGCAAGCCGTTCCCACCGTGGGGACATCTGCAATGGCACGTTGTGCAACGGGAACGCCGAAGGTGTCCTCGATGAGCGCGAGTGTTTTCTTGCTCATTTCAGGGTGTGCCAGGGCGGCGTGGTCGTTGACCAAGATGTTGTTGCCAGTGGCGTTCAAGCGTGCGTGCTGCAAGCGTTGCACGTTGAGTCCGGCATCTTCCAGGATGGCGATTTCTGCGTCAGATGCGCAGTCGGCCACCAAGGCCCCGTGGCTGTTGGCAGCCATCAGGGAGCCCAGGAGCGTACTGCCCCCAAGCGTCAAAGGAATGGAAGGAAGGGAGAAGGCTTCTTCGAAGTCTGCTACGTTCTGCTCCGTGAGGCCGGGCGGGACAAACAAGTGCGTGGCGGTGGCACGGACGTACACACCAACACTTCCATTCCCGTACGGGTCAAGGCGCTTGAACATGCTTACTCTTCAGAGTCGTCAGTGATTTCGACGGCTTCGTCTTCGCCATCGAGATCGCCCAAGGCGCCAGGGGCGACCAACACAGGGTTGGCTGCCTTTTCTTCGCGGCGGGCTGCTTCGACTTCACGAACACTGCCGTCCACATCTGCGTCGGGCAAGGTCACTTCCACGACACCGTCGCTAAAGCGGGTGGCGCGAACGCGAATCTTGCTGGGGATCATGAATTTGCCACGGGCCCAGATGAGCTCGTTGACATCATTGCTGATCCAGACGTTTTCGCTCTTCATGTGGCGGTTCATAAAGTTGCGGACATCGCCGATGGCGCGGTTTGCGCGCTTGCTGCGAGTGCCGTGCTTGGCGCGGGTGAGGGGCACCGTGTAGATGCGTTCCAATTCAGTGGTTTTGTCTGCCATGGTACTTCCTCTATTGCTTCAAGCGGTTCCGGCGCCAGTTGCGGCGCTTGGGATGTGCGGTAAACTTGCGGCTGGTACGGATCATGATCCATGCCGGCACACGGCGGTTGCTTTTCTCGGCCTTCATCAGGCGGAGTTTCTTGGCGAGGGGCTTCTTACTGGACATAGTGCAATCTCCCCGGGGGGTTCATTTGCGTGTGATGTTGATGTCCCGGCTCTTGGGGGAGAGCTGGGCCAGTACCTCACGGAAGTCTCCGTCCGTGAGGCGTCGTTGCAGTCTTCCCGATTGTGCCAGTGTCGCGAGCTGTCTGCTCACGGACGCGGCAAAGTCGGGTCGGCTGAGGCGGATGTTGGTGAAGCGCGCAAACGCTTCGGGTTCCAGGATTTGCTGCAAGAGCGACTCGAGAGCCGCGTCTTGCTGCTGGGCCGCTTGCGCGGCGTTCTCTTGCTCCTGGGCAAGAGACGCTTGGCGTTCTTGGAGTTCCTGGAGTCGCTTCTTGCGAAGCGCTTCCAAGTCGTCCATTTTAGTACTTCGCGAGTCCGGGGACGTCTTCAGCGAGGTCGGCCTTGACGGCGTGGGCTGCGTTGTCCATCAGGCTGCGGCCTTTTCCGGTCACTACGCGGCCTTTGGCTTGCTTGTTTTCCAC
>JBMZMP010000083.1:0-6125 GCA_049619235.1 Thermoplasmatota archaeon | reverse complement strand
TGTCCTTCGTGATGCCGGGGTGCAGGCTGTGGATGGGGACCAGTGTCTTGGCGCCGATTTCATCAATGGCCCAGTGCAACTCCTCCTCGCTGAGGTGGCCGCTCACGTGCGTGTCTTCGCGGCGCAGATGGAACGCCGCCAACCAACGGGTCAACTTGCGGTCGCTGATTTGCATCTCGTCATTGAACGGCTGCGTCATGGAATGAATGTACACGCCCCCTGGCGCTTCGCCCGGGAAAATGTCGAACAGGTCCGTGATGCTCCAGAAGCTGATGCTGAACATCCACTCCTCCGGAGCCGCGCCGATTTGGGCGCTCGTGACGGTGTTGCCGCATTCCAAGTATGGCACTTCCCACTTCGCGTACTCAGACGCAAGCACCCGGTTCCACTCTTCGTTTGCAACTTCAATTGCCGCCCCGGTGCCCTCGTCGTCGAACAGCTCCAAGATGCCCTGTTGCTGAGCAATCGTGCCCCTGCCACGGTTGCGCAGATGAATGGCAAGGTGAGGGTCCGTCCGAGGGTCCGGCAAATCGTCACGCCCCGTCGCCCGCAAGGACTCCACGAGGTGCGCTTGCTTTGTTGTGATGGCAAGCCGCCGGCCCAATTTCTTGGCCACGTGCCAGATGCTCACGAAACGATCCAAGTCCCGGGGCGGGAACGCAATGGCAACAAACCGGTCGTCCCCGCGGATGATGTCCTCAATCTCCGCTTCCACGCCAGACTCGTCGCTGTTGCCCTCGTGCTTGTGGCCCTGGTGCACATTCGTGCCCTCCGTGATGAGGACGTCCGCGCCGCCCGCGCGCTCCAAGAACGAATCGGTTTCATGCTTCAAGCGGCCATGCATGCGGAAGTCCCCCGTGTACACAATGGTCGTGTCTCGGCCGCTCAAGATGGTGCCCCGGGCGCCGTGAATGGAATGGTCCACGGTGAACTGCCGCACGTCCCAATCCCCAACGTCCGTTTCCGTGGCGTCCTGGAAAGCCCGGGTTTGCGTGTCTCGCTTCGGCCGCGTGCTGATGCCGCCCGCCTTCTTGTGGCCGTACCCCTTCGCCCGGAACTGGGTGTACTCGTTCCAAACGCCGCCCTGCCCGGTTTCTTCCAGACTCGCAAGCGTCGCATGGGACTCTTGGCTCATCAAAATCGGAACCTCTGGCTTCAGCAAACCAATCAGCCCAGCGTGGTCTGCGTGGGCATGGCTCACCACCACCGCATCCACGCTTGCCTTCCCTGGCGAGCCCCCGATGTCCTCACGATACAAACCCAAGTCGTCAGGAATCACTTGCAGTCGGCTCAAATCACGGGCCATGCAGTGTCCGCGCGGCTGCAAAAATTCGTCAAAGTAATCCCCAACCCCTGGCCGCATGTGCCCGGAGGATTGGCCCGCGATGGGGTCGTTGCCGAACCGCCGGCCGAAGTCCAGGAAAATCCGGCTTTTGCCATCATCGACGAGGAACGCGTTGCCGCCGATTTCCTCCACGCCGCCAAAGCCGGTAAGGGTGGTCATAGGCCGAGATGTTGCCCGCTACCTTTGAGGGTTTAGATATCCACGCCAAGCCCGCCATCTACGGCGCCGTCGAGAACGTCAACGATGAAAAACGCGGCACCGTAGAGTTGTCGGAGGACGCGGAAGAAGTGGTCTTTGCTGAGTCCATCGGCGTAGATGACATCGTCAACGAGGAAAGATTCCAGTGGCTCGCCTTCCAGGTTTACGCCGATGCCTCGCAGGAACAGTTCCCTGCGTATTTGCCGTTGGGCGCTGGTGCTGATGATGCCTTCGCGGTTGAGGGCCGCGGCGTGGTCATCGTTGAAGAGCATTCGGAGCACGAGGATGATGCGGTCCTGGCTGTGCTCTAGGTTCACCGCAAGCAGATGCCCGTCGGGGCTGGGGGCGTACTGGATGGTCATGCTGCCGTCCGCTTCCAGGGTGTGCGGGTACCCTTCTTCCCTCAACCAGTCAAGGATTGCGTCCACGCGGCGCCAAGTTGAAGGTGGCTTAGGAATCTATCGAGAGTCCAATTCGGTGACCAAATTGTATTTCATGTAGGAACCCGAGCTTGGTGCATGATTCGCGTCCTGGCTTTGCTTTGCTTGCTTCCTTTTGCTTCCGCGATGGAGCTATCGGTGCAAGGCCCAATTCCCGTTCTTGAGTCGGACGTTGAACAGGCGATTTCCATGCGCCTGGACGTGAATTGCGACCAACGAATCCCGGTGGTGATCCCCGGTAGCGCCTACGACGTGGCCATTTCCGTGGAAACCGAAGGCGACGTTGACGCCACGGCCCCGGAAACGGTGTCTGTGACCTGCGAACCATTGGAGGCAACGGCAAGCGAATCGTTCAACATCACCATCATGGCCACGCCTGGCGCGAACGCGGACCGAGTGAACGTGGTTCGCGTCTCCGCGTCTTCTGAACAATTCGGCGAAGTGTCGCCGCTTTCCCTGCAAACCAAACTCGAATGGGATTCCCGGTTTTCGTTTGCCTTCACGGATTCGCAGCTGGAGGCTGAGCCGACCAAGGAAGTGAAGTTCCCCTTCACGCTCAAGAACGAAGGCAATGCCAACGTGCGGTACAGCTTCTCTGTGGATGGAGCAGATTTGGTCGTGGGTGTCCCGGACCCTGTCGTTTTGATCCCCGGGGAAATCCACGAGGATCACGTTGCGGTGATTTCCGCAAACGACGCTCACGTTGCAGACATGGAACTGGTCGTGGAGGGGACGAGAACTTCAATGGCCATGAACGGCCTCCCGGACGCGACGCAGGAACGCTACGAGTTTCAGTTGACAACCGGAGCCGTAGGGATTTCCACGCCAATGCCGCTTGCTTTGGTGCTGGTGGCACTGGTTGTGGCCCGTCGGCTATAGGTTCCGAAACAACACGGTGAACAATAGTGCGGCCGTGATTGCAGGGTGCACCATTTCCTTCCAGTTGCGGTGCTTGTAGCTGGTACCAAGTGCCCCCGCCATCACTACGAGCAGCACCGCACTCGCCCAGTAGGGGTACCAGAACAGCGCCACGGCTGCTGCGATTTCAACGACGCCGACGAGGCGCAGGAAATGGATGCTGTAGCCCCATCGGTCTGCGTCCACTTGCCCCCGCTTTGTGAACTTCAAGGCGCCTGCGAACAGAAACAAGGCAAGCAGAATGCGGAGGAGCCAGGTGTCTAGGAACGTCATCCAAGCGCGGCGCGAACCATCCCCGCCGCTTTCTCCAACGCGTCCTCAAGTTTGCTGGCGTCTGGCCCTGCGCCTTGTGCGAAGTCCGGTCGGCCTCCGCCTTTGCCACCCATGACGGCGGCGGCTTCGCGGAGCACGTTGCCCATGTTGACGTCCACGTCGGCGCTTCGACCGAAGAGCAGGCGGCCGGATTCGGTGCCGAGGAGTGCGACGGTTTTGGGTTGGGCGACCAGTTCTTGTGCGGTTTGCTGCATGGCGGCTTGGTCCACGGTTTGCACGATCAAGCGGACGCCATTGATTTCTTCCGCGTCGCCGGAGGCGGCTTGGGCCTTCAGTTCGGCCAGTTGCTTTTGCAGTTCATCGAGGAGTTTTCGTTGTTCTTTCCATTCGGTGAAGAACCGGGCCGCGGCTTTGGGCAGGTCTTCGGCGACCACGTCCAGTTCTTTGGCTGCGTCGCGCAGGAGGGTTTGTTCGCTTTGCCAGCGGCTGACTGCGTGTTGGCCTGCGCTGTATTCGAACCGCTCCACGCCGTCTTGCACCCGTTCGGTGCGGTAGAGTTTGATGGGGCCAACTTGTCCGGTGTGGTCGCAGTGGGTGCCGCCGCAGTATTCCACGTCGAATGGTGCGTCGGCTCCGGGGAGTGGGTCGATATTGACCACGCGAACGGAGCGTCCCTTGGGGATGCCGCCTTGTAGGAGCGTCATGCCGTACTTGGATTCCGCTTCTTCGCGGTTCCACCAGGTGCGCGTGACGCTGAGGCCTTCCATGACCACTCGGTTGGCGAGCGCTTCGATGTCGGCGAGTTCTTCCTTGCTTGGGCGGCGGTAGTGGCTCATGTCCACGCGGGCGCAGTTGGCGTACTTTTGCGTCCCTGCTTGGAAGCTGTGGGCGCCGAGGACGTGGCGCACACTGGCGTTCATGATGTGCGTCGCGGTGTGGCTGCGGGTGTGGTCCATGCGGAGGTCCCAGTCCACTTCGCCGCGAACGGTGTCGCCCACTTTCAGGGGTGCATCGAGGAGGTGGATGGCGTGGTTGCCGTCCTTCTTCATGCCCACCACGTTTGCACCGCCGAGGGTGCCTCGGTCGCCGGGTTGTCCGCCAGTGTTCCAAAAGAATGCGGTGCAGTCCAGTACGGCGGCGTCGCGCTTTTCGACGGTGCCGGTCCACAACACTTCAGCTTCGAAGACGCGGAGGTCTTGGTCGTCGTAGAACAAGAGCTGGGTGTCAGGAATGTCCGCGGGCACGATGGCCTTGGTTTTGGTTTTCTTTTCACTGCTGTGCCGTTCCGCGAGCATCAAGTCAAAGTCGTCGGGGACTTCCACTTCGATGCCCTTCTTGGCAGCGGCTTCCTTGACGGTGTGGGGGCCGAGGCCGTGGGTGTCGTACATCTCAACGAGGTCTTCCGTGGAGAGTTCCTTCTTCTTTTGCAGGACGCGGTCCACGAGACGCAGGCCGCGTTCGCGGGATTCGTTGAACCGTTCCAGTTCCAGGTCGGCCATTTCGATGGCGCGGGGAATGGCGGCTTCGAATTCGGGGAATTGATCGAGCATGCCACGCATGTTGTCTGCCAGCAGCTTGCTGAGAGGTTCTTCGATGCCGAGCATGGCGGCAAAGCCGAAGGCTCGACGGAAGACGAGGCGCATAAGGTAGCCCGCTTTGACGTTTCCAGGGACGAGGCCATCGCCCACCATGAAGCTGAGGCAACGCAAGTGGTCTGCAAGGCAGTAAAGGTCCTCCACGGGGCCCATCAGGGTTTGCAGTTCCTCCACCGTGGTGTCGATGTCGTGCTCCTTGAGTCGGGTCACGACTTCGGCGCGGAGGGAATCCAGTTTCATGCCCACGTCCAGGTTCAGGACGCCTTGCACGAGCGCGTGGGTTTCGATGATGCGCTTGCTGCGTTCGTCGTCGGCAATGTGCACCGTTGCCTTGGCGCGCAAGGATTCGAGCACATCCGGGAAGACGGTGTCGTACGCGGTTGGGGTGCCGGTGCTGGCCCACGCGAGACGTTCGAGGCCCCAGCCGGTGTCGATGATGCGGAGGGGCATCATGTTGTACGGGGTGCCTTTGATTTGGAATTCGCCGGTGTCATCATCTGATTCGGCGAGGCACATGAACACAAGCGTGGCCACTTCAAGGCCGCCAGCGAACACTTCGAAGCAGGGCCCCGCGTTGCCGCCGCCTGCCCATTCGCTTTCCACGTACGTGAGGCTTTTCGGGTCCAGGCCGAGGACATCGGTGAGGAACTCATGGCCACCACTCACGCATTCTTCGGTCCAGTAATGGTCGCCCCATTCTGGGTCATCCGCGTTATTGAATGCATGGTGGCCCATCATTTCGAAGCAACTGAAGTGACGGCCGCTGCGGCCAATGTTTGCAAGGTCGTTGAGGCGGATGCAGGGCTGGCTCACGACGAGGGGGTTTGCCGGAGGTGGGACGTCGCCACTGGTTGTGTGGGGTTGGTAGTTGGCGATGCTTGCAATGTTCAGGTACAAGTCGTCCCGCCAGCGAGCCACCACGGGGTTGCGGGGCACACGGGCGTGGCCTTTTGTTTCCCAGTACGCTTGGAACGCTTCTCGCATCTCGGCAATGCCGAGGGGCTTCTTGCTGAGGGGTTTTCCAAGGAATGTGTATTCGGTGCAGGTGGAGTCGCCGCAGTTGTCCCGGGCTTCGTCCAGCGTCCAGTAGTCGGCCTTGCAAACGGTGCAGGCCTTGCGGTGGAATCCTTCGTCTTTGAAGAATTGCAAATCGAACATTTCTTGGAGCGCTGCGTCCACGCTTTGGCCACTTCTGTTGCACCTTTAAGCCATGCCTCAAACGCTAAGAGCCACAGCGAGTCTAAGCAGCGCATGCGGTGGATCGCGTTGCTGATGATTGGACTGGCCTTTGCAGGTTGCTTGGGAGACGACGGAGGAGAACCCGACGTAACGCCCGACAGCACAAACACTGGTGGA
>JBMZMP010000082.1:244-6287 GCA_049619235.1 Thermoplasmatota archaeon | reverse complement strand
GCTCACGGTGAGGGTCACAGTGTAGGTGCCTGCAGTTGCGTAGCTGTGGCTTGGGCTGATGCCGCTGCCGCTGCTTCCGTCGCCAAAGGTCCAACTGTACGTCAGTGGGTCGCCGTCGGGGTCGCTGCTGCCGCTGCCGTCAAAGTCCGCATCCAGGTCGGAGATGCTGCTGGTGAATGCGGCAACAGGGGCTTGGTTCACGGGCGGCGCGGTGACGGTGATGGAATCGGAGCTGCTGTCACTGAGGCTGCCGTCGCTCACCGTGAGCGTGACCGTGTAGGTTCCCGCGGCGGCGTAGCTGTGGGTTGGGGCCACGCCGGTTGCCGTGGCGCCATCTCCGAATGTCCAGCTGTAGGTCAGCGGGTCTCCGTCGGGGTCACTGCTGGCCCCAGCGTTGAAGCTTGCATCCAAGTGGCTGGTGCTGCTGCTGAAGGCTGCCGTGGGGGCTTGGTTCACGGGTGGCGTGGTGCTACCGTCGTGGGTTGCAGTGAGGCTGACGGTGCCGGAGCCGCTGTAAGCGTACACGCTGACGTAGTACCAACCGTCCACGTTTCCAAGCGCGCAGGATTCTGCGTCGGCAGTCGTAGCTGCTGGTGGTGGGCTTGGCGCCTTCGCGAACGTAGAGGTCCGCGTCGAAAGCGCAGCCGGTGAGGCTGCAACCTGGGCCAGTCATGGTGACGTCGAAGTTGTTGGCATTTTGGGGCACCTGGATCTTGTGGTGGGCCCATTGGCCGGAACTAAGGGTGACGGATTCGGAGACACCGTTGTCCAAGTTGGGGGTGCTTGGGTCGGGGTCGCTGCCACCGGATCCGCCGCTGGTGACGGTGACGCTGAGGCTTTCTGCGTCGGTGAGGCTTCCGTCGCTCACGGTGACCGTGGCGGTGTAGGTCCCCGCGGCGGTGTAGGTGTGGCTGGGGGCCACGCCGGTTGCGGTGGCACCGTCCCCGAAGGTCCAGCCGTATGTGAGTGGGTCGCCGTCGGGGTCGCTGCTGCTTGCGGCGTTGAAGGAGGCGGTCAGTCCGCTGGCGCTGTACGTGGCGGCCGCGTTGGGAGCGTTGTTGGTGGGGCCGCTGCCGCAGCTGAGTTGGTTCACAATGGAGTCCACGCGGATCAAGCCGTAGCCAAAGTCACTGTCCCAGCCGCTTGGGCCGAGGTCTTGTGCGGTGGTTTGCATGAGTTGGCGGAGGTTGCTGTTGCTGATGGACGGGTCGCAGCTCTTTGCCAACGCCAATGCACCGGCCACGTGCGGGGTGGCCATGCTGGTTCCGCTCAGGGTGTCGTAGTCGGCGTCGTTGCCATTGTAGGTGCTGAGTACGTTGCTGCCGCCGGCACTGATTTCCATTTGCGTGCCGCCGTTGCTGTAACTGGCTTGTGCGCCGCTGCTGGTGAGGGCGCCCACTGCGATTGCATTGGTGTATGCGGCGGGGTAGCTGACGCCGTTTGCTGCGCCATCGTTGCCGCTTGCCGCGACCACGAGGACGTTGCGGTTGTAGGCGTAGTTGACGGCGTTGTCGCCTGCGGTGCTGTATCCGCCGCCGCCGAGGCTCATGCTGATGATGTCCACGCCGTCGTCTGCTGCGTCCATGATGGCTGCGTTGATGTCACTGCTGCTGCCGCTGCACGTGACGCTGAAGAGGCCGCCAACGGGGCCCAGCACTTTGTGGTGGATGATGCTCGCTTGGCTGACACCGGCCACGCCGATGCCGTTGTTGGTCACCGCCGCAACGGTGCCACTGACGTGGGTGCCGTGGCCGCAGTCATCGTTGGGGTTGCTGTCGTTGTTGACGTAGTCGTAGCCGCCGATGTAGTTGGCTTGCAAGTCCTGGTGCGTGGCGCGAATGCCGGTGTCCAGCACTGCGACGACGATGCTGTTGCTGCCGTAGCCGACGGTGTTCCATGCGGCCGGGGCGCCCATTTGTTGCGGGCCGTATTGGCTGCCGTAGCTTGGGTCGTTGGGGGTTTGGAATGCGCTCATGATGGCGTCGTCTTCCACGTAGGAGACGCCGGGAACGGCGGACATGGCCTTTCGAAGGGGCGCGAGGTCATCTGCGTACACCACCACGTAGTCCACGCGGGGCTCCACCAGTTTCACTTGGTACCCTGCCAGGAGGCTGCCGCTGAGGACATTGGGGAGTTGCCCGGCTTCGAAGCCCACAATGGCTTGCCCAAGGCTCGTCGGTTCCGTTTCCAGTTGCACTGGGAAGGCGGTGGCGGGCATCATGAAGGCCAAAACGATGAGGCCGAGGATTGCTTTGCGCATCGACCGGCAAGCAGCTTCTTGGCTACTTAGGGAGTGTTGGATGGTACCCAATTGACGAGGAAAACTGCGCCTCGGCCGCGGGAAAACTGGGGCTGGGTTCGCTTGCAGATTCGTTGTGCAACCTTGCGCAATGGAAAAAACAAGTCTTGGTTATAGCAAGGAAAGATGGCCTGTGACCTTGTCAATCAAGTTTTCGGGCCCTGGGCCGATGCCGAGCACCGTGACGGTTCCGGCGGGGATTTCCGTGTGCCCGGCGTCCTTGATGAGTGCGGTGCTGAGCCCGGCGCCTTCCGCGGCGGCCTTCAGGGGGAAGTAGTCCTTCTCCGAGTCCACTTTCAGGACGGTCTTCTTTTGGCCGGCGGTGTGCCAAGCTTCAAAGTTCCGCTTGTCGTACTTCTGCGCCTTCAATGCGCAATCCACGCAGGCGTGGCCCACTTGCGCGGCCAGTTTTCCCTTGGAAAGGTTGAGGTTTTTGCGGGTGACGATGACCATTTTGTGGGTCATTCTTCTTCCAATTCCGCTTGCCGCTTGTTGAACGCTTCAAGGGCTGGACTCCGCACGTCTTCACTGGTGGTCAGGTGCGCGGTCACTTGTTCATCCACGCCTTTGGTGACGCTTTCCTTCCAAGTGGCGCCTGCTGCGAGGGCGGCGTCCCAGTCCACGTCTCCGGTGAGGTGCACTTCGTCGCCGTGCAGGTGGGCGTTGGCGCGTGGGACGGACTTGAATTGGCCACTTTGCTTCAAAATGAGGGTGGTTTCTTCGATGGCGACCACTTCGCCAACGATGCTGCCCTCGTGGCTGACGAATTTGCAAAGCATGGGGTTCACGGATTCCTCATCGGAGGCAGGGGCTGCGTTTGCGGCGGCTCGCTTGAAGAGGAGGAACACAAACACCAGCACCGCGAGGACGCCGAGTAGAATTTGCAATTCGTTTGCCATTGGGTGCGGCAGAAATTTGGGGTTTAAAGGCAGAACGACCCTGCACGGGGCGTGGACATGGACGTGGATGTCATTGTGGTCGGTGCTGGCCCTGTTGGCAGCAACACCGCCCGGTTGCTGGCCATTGCGGGTCATTCCGTCTTGATGGTGGAAGAACACCCCGAAGTGGGCATTCCCGTCCAATGCGCGGGTTTGGTGACGCCTCGCATCTTTGACCACTGTCCCTTTGATATCGGGGACTTGCACCAAAACGACTTGCACGGCGGCATCGTGTATGCCCCTGACGGAACCACCGTGGCGTTTCGAACGGACAAAGTGCAGGCGCAGGCCATGGATCGCGCCCGTTTTGATCAACGCATGGCCGAGCACGCGGTTCGCGAGGGCGTGGTGCTGGAAACGGCCACGAAGGCGGTTGCTGCCAAGCGCATCGAAGGTGGCGTCCAAGTCACGTTGCAGTCTGGTGGCGCGCGCCGGGAGGTTCGGGCGCGACTGTTGGTCGGGGCCGACGGCATCCGCAGCCGCACCGCCGATTGGTTCGGTTTTCCAAAAGTGGACGAAATCGTCAGCGCGTACGAAGCGGAACTTTCTGGGTGCCACCTCGACGACTTGCAAATGATTCCCATGTTTGCAGGGGACGCGCAGGCGCCTGGGTTCTTTTCCTGGATCATCCCCGTGGGTGGCGACCGTGCCCGTGCGGGTTTGGCCGTCGCCCCCGGGCTGAGCGAGCAGGCCGCGAAGCGGTACTACGAACGCATGTTCGAAGACCCGCTCAGCGCCCCGTTCTTGGCGGGCGCAAAGGAATCCTATCTCATCATCGGAGGCATCCCGCTGGGCCTGCGGAAGCAACTGGTGCAAGATCACGTGGTGTTGGTGGGCGACGCGGCAGGCATGGCAAAACCAACCAGTGGCGGCGGCATCTACATGGGCTTGGTGGCAAGCGAACACCTTGCAGCCACCGCTTCAAAGGCAATGCAACGGGGAGATTTGTCTGCTCGGGCTTTGAAGCCGTATGAGAAAGCGGTCCGGGCGGGCATTGCAAAGGAGCTCCGAAAAGGAGACTTGCTGCGGAAGCTGTACGTTCGCTTCCGCGACGATGACCTCAACACCTTCGCCCGTCTCCTTCGCGGCCCCCGGGTGAAGGCGGTCATCGAAGGCGTGGGGGACATTGACTACCCGAGCCGACTGGTTTTGCCACTGCTGCGGGCGGAGCCGCGGCTTGCATGGTTCTTTTTGAAGGCAATGCTTCGCCGCACTCCTTGAAGGGCAACGTGGACGTGGTCGTGTACTACACGGCGCAAGATGACCCGAAGAAAAACACGGCATTGCGCCTCAAGAAGCACAACAAGGCGCGCATCGTGGAGGACCCCAAGCGGATTCCTGCCCACAGCGTCGTGTTGAACCCCTTCGCGAAGAAGGCCCTCAGCGCGGAGGACTTGAAGGACATGCAACGCAACGGCCTCGTTGCCTTGGATTGTTCCTGGCGGCAAGCGGAGGAAGTGTTCGGGGACATCCAAGGGAAGGTTCGCAGCCGAGCCCTTCCGTTCCTGGTTGCCGGCAACCCCACGAAGTACGGGAAGCCGTTTGTTCTCAGCACCGCGGAAGCCATTGCGGCAGCTTTGTTCATCGCCGGGGAGAAGCGCCAGGCGCGCAGCGTCCTTAGCGCCTTGCCGTTTGCGGACACGTTTTGGACCCTCAACAAGGCGCCTTTGGAAGAGTACGCGGCTTGTGCCACGAGCAAAGAAGTGGTAGAGGTGCAAATGGCGTACCTTGGCGACGAAGAAGAGTAGCCAAGGGGCCCGTAGCCGAGAAGCCGACTGCGGGAGCCCGGTGGTTATTCTTCCGAGTCTGGGTTCGCCGCGGCGTCCATTGCTTGCGCTTGGGCGCGGGTTTTCCAACCTGCGATGCCGCCTGCGAGCAATCCGAACAGGATGCCATTGATGCCGCCTTGGAGAATGAAGAAACTCATGGGCACTTCGCTTGGGTCCACAGGGGCCCCGGTTTCGTTCTTGAACGTCACGAATTCAAAGAACACGTCCATGTTGAGTGCCGTCACGTTGCCGGCGACGAGCCCTGCAAGAACGGCCATGAGGAAGCCGTGTACGAAGGGTTTGTGGGGTGCGTGCGCGAGGATGATGCGGCGCCACATGACGGCCAAAAAAATCCAAACCGCCAATTGTAGCCATCCGCCGAGGAGGCCGAGGGTGGTGAGTCCACCGATGAGGAGCCCGGAGGGAACACCCATGGCGGCGATGATTTTCCAATTCACAAAATGGGGAGAAAGGTGCAGGGTTTAGGCGATTCGCTCGCGAGCGCATTGGCGCATCGATCACTCGATGTCGTGCACGTGCCCGCCACAGTTTCCGCCGTGGTCGTGCACGTTGCTGGTGAGTTGCACGCAGCCGCTTGGCAGTTCCACGTCAAACGTGATGTAGCCGATGCCTTCAATGAAGGAGAGTCCGGCACCTGCGGCCACGTAGGTCACTTGCCAGTCCCCTGCGGGGTTGTCGTTTGCAAACAAGTCCACTTTGAAGGCGGAGCCGTCCGTGGGGAGCTTTTGGCTGCTGTATGTTTCCCCGTCTGGGGCCACCACGTCCACTTGGAACAAGCCACTTCCGACGCCGGTGTTTCCTGCGAGGAGGTCTTGGAAGATCAAGCCGAAGCTGACGCGGTCGTACCCTTCGCCGATCGTGATGGTGTCCATGGGACCCTTCGGGTTGGGGCTTAGGATGCCCGTGTCAGGGTCAACACCTTGGGCTTGCGCGAGACGGCCGTGGAAGAAGATGAGGTCGTGGCTGTGGGGCACGCGGACCATGCCTTCGTAGTTGAAGCCGTGGCCCGTCACTTC
>JBMZMP010000082.1:0-234 GCA_049619235.1 Thermoplasmatota archaeon | reverse complement strand
CGGTGCCACCGTATGCGCCGCTGATGCTCATGGTTGCCGTGGTTTCGGTGACTTCCTCCACGAGGAACGTCACTTGGGACGTGGGGGATTCCCAGTATGCGTCCCAGGTGTTGCCTGCTTCCAATGGGAATTGCAGGAAGTCAAACATGACGTCGTGTGCTTCGAAGCCGAGGGTGTCGCTGTTGACCAAGCCGAAGCCGGGCGCGTGCATGACCATGACGCCGTCGCTGAAGT
>JBMZMP010000081.1:0-6458 GCA_049619235.1 Thermoplasmatota archaeon | reverse complement strand
CCGGTTTCCACTGGTTTCTCCTTTTGCCCACAGGGATTGCCTGCTGCGGCTCCAGTACGTCATGTACCCGGTTTCCAGTGTTCGTTGGATGGAGGATTCGTTGCCGTATGCAAGCATCAAGACGGCGCCCGTGGCCACGTCTTGGGCCACGATGGGAACCAATCCGTCCGGTCCGAAATTGGGCGTGATTGCCTTCATCGAACCGGCACTCCTGCGGCGGCCAAATGAGCCTTCACGGTTCCAACGGTTTGGTCGCCATCATGAAAAATGGATGCCGCCAACGCCGCACTTGCGCCGGCTTCAAAGGCTTCCCGCATGTGTTCCGGGGTGCCGCATCCGCCGCTTGCGATGACGGGGATGCGCACCGCGTTCGTGACCGCTTGCATCATGGGCACATCGAAACCTTTCCGGGTTCCGTCGCCGTCCATGCTCGTGAGGAGAATTTCCCCCGCACCCAATTCCTGGGCCTCCAGACACCAGGACAGGAGCTCTCTTCCCGTATCGGTGCGGCCTCCGTGGCTGTGAACGTTCCATTGGGATCCCGTCCATTTTGCGTCCACGGCAAGCACGATGCACTGGGAGCCAAACAAGGCGGCACCCTCCGCGATGAGGTCGGGGTTTTGGAGGGCGGCGCTGTTGATGGCCACCTTGTCGGCGCCTGCGTGGAGCGTGGCGCGAATGTCCTGGATGGACCGGACGCCGCCGCCCACGGTGAGTGGAATGAACAACTGTTCCGCCGTGCGCCGAACCACATCCAACGTGGTTGCGCGACCCTCGTGCGTGGCACTGATGTCAAGGAACACGATTTCGTCGGCGCCTTGTGCCTCGTAGGCAGTTGCCAGGGTCACAGGGTCACCCACGTCGCGTAGATGCAGGAAGTTGACGCCCTTGACCACCCGCCCGCCGTCCACGTCGAGGCATGGGACGATGCGTTTTCGGAGCGTCATTGCACCGTGCCTTTGGTGCTGATTTCGTCTGCCCGAGGTTCCAATGCGCGGCGGAGCGCCCGTCCGAACGCCTTGAAGCATGCCTCAATGGTGTGGTGGGTGTCGCGGCCGCGAAGGCGCTCCATGTGGAGGTTGATGCGTGCGTCCATGGCGAAGCTGCGGAACCAGTGCTCGTACATGGGAATGGGCAACTCTCCTTCGTAGTAGGGTCGGTCCACGAGGTCCACGGCGCACAGAACCAATGCGTCGTCCATGGGGACGAAGTCGTAGGCAATGCGTGCGCAGGGCGCGTTTTGGAACGCTTGGTGGAACGCTTGCCCTGCGGCGATTGCCACATCCTCCACCAAGTGGTGGTGCAGGTCGCCGGTGGCTCGGAGGGTGAGGTCAAAACCGGCGTAGCGGGTCCAGGTTTCCATCATGTGGGAGAGGAATTTGTCGTCCGTCTCCACGTCATAGGTTCCCGAACCTTGCAGGTCTAGGGTGAGTTCAATTTGGGTTTCCTTCGTGCTGCGAACCACCATTGCCTTCATGCGACGGCCTCCATGGCCGCTTGGAGCGTGAGGCTGCCCGTGTAGATGCTCATGCCAAGCACAACGGCGTCCACGCCGGCGTCCTTGGCGGCAACGAGGTCGTCCGTGGTGGCGAATCCGCCACTGGCGATCAATTCTTCTTGGATCGCGGCGCGTAGGTCCCGTAGCACGTCCACGTCGATGCCCTGCATGAGTCCTTCTTTGTCCACGTTGGTGTAGAGGAATCCTGCAAGCCCGCATCCGGTGAGGCTTGCGGCAAGCTCCACTACGTCCTTGCCCGTTTCCTCAGTCCAGCCCTTCGTGACCACGTTGCGCCCTTTTGCATCCACCGCGAGGAGGATCCGGCCGGGGAACAATTGGGCCACTTCTCGTAGCCAATCGGGGTGTTGTACGCCTTGGGTGCCAACGATGATGCGGTCTGCGCCGCCGTTGAGGGCCATTTGGATGTCCAGCATGTGCCGGAACCCGCCGCCCAGTTGCACGGGGGCGCCTGCGCGGAGGATGGATTGGATTTGCATGCTCTGCGGTTTTTCTTCAAAGGCCGCGTCAAGGTCGACCACGTGCAACCGCGTTGCGCCGGCTTCAATCCATGCTGCTGCCTGGGCTTTCGGGGAGAGGGTGCCTTGCACGCCCACATTGTCGGGGTTGCCTTGCACCAATTGGACCACGTTGCCGTGGCGCAGGTCGATGGCGGGAATGATGTTCATGCTTGCTCCTTGTATTGGTCGCGGGCCCACTTGAGGATGGCCCTGCCGGCGTCGCCGGACTTTTCGGGGTGAAATTGGAAGCCGATGGTGTTGCCGTCGCGGACCGCGGCTGCGAAGGTTTGCTCGCCGTACTTGGTAGAGGCCAAGGCGCCCTTGGAGGGTGCGGCGTAGGAATGCACGTAGTAGTAGACGCCTTCCATGGGGGTGGAGACGTCATTCCAGCCCATGTGTGGGACGATGCGGGCCTGGAGTCGGTGCACGTGGCCGGGGATGATTCCGAGCCCGGGCGTCGGGGATTCGTCGCTGCCTTCGTAGAGCACTTGCATGCCGATGCAAACGCCAAGGATGGGGCGCCCCGCTTGGTGGCGGTTTGTAAGCCCTGGCGCGATGGGCGCGAGGCTTTCCATCACTTTTCCGAACGCGCCGACTCCGGGAAGGACAGACACGTCTGCTTCCAGGAACGTTTGTGGGTCTTCCGTGATGGCTGCTTCTTCGCCAATGGCTTCGATGGCTTTGCGAAGGGAGTGGAGGTTCCCAACCCCGTAGTCCCACAGGGCCCACTTCATGCCAGCACCTCGTCGAGGGCAGCCAGCAACTGGTCCGTGTGGTTTGGTTCACCGATGCCGAATCGAACCTTTCCGTCCAGCCTCGGCTTCCCTGCAAAGGTGCGAACCAGAATCCCTTGCGCCTGCAAGCCGGATTGGATGAGGCCCGCATCAAGGGGTGGGTCGGTGAGGAGGAAGTTGGCGTCGCTTGGGTGCACGCGGAATCCCCGCGCTTTCAATCCAGCGGCCATTCGCTCTCGTTCTTCTTGCACCGTGGCCACGTGGTCCGCGAGCCACTTGGTTTCTCCAAGGGCCGCGATGGCCACTTGTTCACTGAACAGGTTGAGGTTGAACGGCGGCTTGGTGAGGAGCAGTTTCGCGGCCAATGGTTTGCTTGCGGCGAGCCAGCCAATGCGGAGCCCAGCCAAGCCGTATGCCTTGCTGAACGTGCGCATGACCACGAGGTTGTCAAATTCATCGAGCCTGCGAAGCCACGAGGTGCCGCCGTATTCGATGTATGCTTCGTCCACAACCACGACGCCGTCTTGGGCAAGCAATGCCTCCACGTCTTCATCGCGGAATCGGTTCCCGGTGGGGTTGTTTGGATTGGCAAGAATGGTCAGCTTTGCCTGCGACGCCAGCATCTCCGGGGACAACTGGAACTTGCTTGTCAGGGGCACTTCGAGAAGCGTTGCATCTTGCAGCGTTGCATAGAACGGGTAAAGGCTGTAACTCGGCGCCGGGACGCGCATCACGTCACCGGGTCCAAGGAATGTTTTTGCGAGGATGTCCAAGAGTTCGTCGCTACCGTTTCCAAGCACGATTTGCTCCGGCTCCAAGCCGTGCAGCGCTGCGAGTGCTTGCTGGAGCGGCTCCCCGTCGCGGGTGGGGTATTGGGTGACGTTCAATTCATCAACGTCCACGGACCATAACGCGGGGTTTGGGCCGGAGAGGTTGGTGTTTTGATCAAGCCGCAGAGGGTTCCCTTCGAGGGGGGCTTTGTAGTATGGCTTCAGGCCTCGGAGGTTGGGTCGGACCCATGCATCGACGCGGCTCATGTCCGCCCCCGGACCGCATCGGCGTGGCCGTACAATCCTTCCGCGTCTGCAAGCGTGGTCATATCGGATGCGATGGCTTGCAACGCATCGGGCGTTGCTTCCTGCCAGGAGATGGTGGTGCAGAAATCGTCCACGCGCAGGCCTCCTCGAAGTGCGGCCTGGCCCATGGTTGGCAGAACGTGGTTGGTTCCGCTGCCGTAGTCCCCAAGGGTGACTGGGGTGTGGTGTCCGAGGAAGACGCTGCCTGCGGCTGTGATGCGGGGGAGCAGGTCTTTGGGAGCGCGGGTCATGATGGTCAAGTGCTCAGGGGCGTACCGATTGGAGGCAGAAAGGGCCTCATCAAGGTTCTCCGCAAGAAGAATGGCCCCATTCTGCAATGCCGCGAGGACGATGTCGGCTCGTGCCGCGTTCGGGGCTCTGGTTTCCAGTTCCGTTTGCACGGCCACCGCGAGGGCTTTGGAGTTTGTGACGAGGAGAACTTGCGCGTCTGGGTCGTGCTCCGCTTGCGCGATGAGATCCAAGGCCACGTAGGCGGGGTTGGCGGTGTCATCTGCAAGAATCAACAATTCACTGGGCCCGGCGGGGGCATCCGTGTGGCATCCGGCTCGTTGTTTGGCTGCGGTCACGTATTGGTTGCCTGGGCCAACGATGGCTTGCACGCGGGGAATGGACTGGGTTCCAATGGCAAGTGCGGCCACGCCGTGCGCCCCGCCCACCCGTAGGATTCGGTGTGCGCCCGCCGCTTTTGCCGCGTACAGCACGGCAGGCGGTACGGCTCCGTTGGGGCCTGGCGGTGTGGCGACGATGATGTCTTGCACGCCAGCAATGGCTGCCAACGTGACCGTCATCAAGACTGTGCTCGGGTATGCGGCGCGGCCGCCGGGGACGTAGCAGGCAACCTTCGCGTACGGGACTTGGGTTTGCCCGAGGGTCAGTCCCGGCATGGTCTCCAGTTGGATGTCGGTTTGTTGCAACTCGTGGAAAGCGCGAATGCGGGCCAGGTTGCGGTCAATGGCATCGCGGAGGTCTTGGGGCACTTGCGCGGCGCCTTCGTCCCATTCGGAGGCGGCAACGAAAAACTCTGCGGGGGCTTCGCCGTCGAATTGCTTGCAGAATCCACGGACTGCTTCGTCGCCCGTCGCGGCGACCGCGTCGTAGATCTCCGCCACGGTTTTTTCCACGCCGGGGTTGTAAGTGGGGGTTCGGTCGAAGAAGCGGGTGGCTTCAGGTGCAGCGAGAGGAATCACCGGTAACATGTTCAGGCAACCATCCGCTCGATGGGCGTCACGAGGATGCCGGTTGCGCCCAATTGCTTGAGTCGGTGCACGGCGTCGAAGATGCTTGCTTCGTCCACGACCACTTGCATGGCTGCGGTTTGGTCGTCGATTTCGACGATGGTGGGCCCAGCGAGGCCGGGGAGGAATGACTTGATTTCGGCGATGGCGGCGCGGGGGATGTCTGCCATGAGGTACCGTTTTCCTTTCGAGGAGAGGACGCTTTCCAAGGCAAAAAGCACCCGCTCCAGTTCGGTCTGCACGGCGGGATCGACCTTGGCCGTGATGAATCGGCAGCTGCTGGCCATGACGTCTCCGATGACGCGGAGGTGGTTCATGAGAAGGGTGCTGCCGCTGCTGGTGATGTCCACGATGGCATCCGCGACGCCGAGGGCTGGCATGATTTCACAGGCACCGCTTACGGGCAGGATGCGGACTTGTTTGCCGAGTGCGGCAAAATGTTTGGCCGTGATGACTGGGAAGCTGGTTGCGATGCGGGCTCCGTCGGGGAGGTCCGCGTCGCTGGTTGCCGGGGATTCGCTTGGGACAGCAGTGACCAGTTTGCAGTTGCCAAAACCAAGGTCGAGGCGGTCGTCCACGGTTTCCCCTGATTCGGCGATGACGTCTGCGCCGGTGATTCCCGCATCCACGGCGCCATTTGCGACAAAGGTGGGGATGTCTTTGGCACGGACGAAGAGAATTTGCACCCGTCCGTCGAGGGCGTAGGCCATGAGTTTGCGGTCGGTGCTGCCGCGGACTTGCAGGCCGGCTTGTTGCAGCGTGGCGAGTGCGTCGTCGGACAATCGACCTTTGTTTGGAATCGCAATCTTGAGTGGCCTCATGGGTTCACCAAAAAAATGGGTGGCGCTCACTCTCGTCTTAGGCATGATGGCCGGCGACGAGGGTGGGTTCCATGGCCGAAGTTCCTGTCCATGGTATTTAGCTTGTAATGGAGCAGTGGTTGGCCAATTGAACACAATTGCACAGCCCAAGGTCGAAGCAGGGCGCGAGAAGATTCACTTGCCCTGTCCATGGTATATAATGGGGTCTCGAACGGTTGTTGGCCATGCGGCCAAGGCCCAGGTTGGACCAGCGCCAACCACACGAACCGTACCAGGACTACCGGCAGCCACTGCAAGCCAAATGGCGCCCCCTCATTTTGGAGCGGGACAAGAAATGCCGCGTGTGCGGTGACCGCGGCAAGGACGAGCCGTTACACATGGCACACATCACCGACGCGAAGTACTTCGTCAAGCTCGCCAAGAACAAGGAAGCGGTCACGTTCAGCTACCGGTGGGACAACCTGTACATGCTCTGCGGCCCGTGCCACCGCATCAGTCACAAATTCCGGCCCGCGCCCGAAGAATTGCCCCGTCGTGCAGAAGTGGAATCCATGG
>JBMZMP010000080.1:237-6571 GCA_049619235.1 Thermoplasmatota archaeon | reverse complement strand
GCGGCAAGGGGCGGATTCGTTGCGGCGCATGGCATCCTGGAGACGCGCCGTGCGTTCCTCAGGGGTCATCTGCGCCCAGAGGGAGACGTCTTCGAATGCTTCCTCACACCCCAGAAGGGGTCCGTCGTTGCAGCCTTCGTAGATTCCGGTCACGAACCAATCCCGGTACCAATCCTCACGCGCAGGGAATGTGCCCCCTTGAATGACCACGTCCACTTTGCTCGTGGCGTGGCCGTTCTTGTCCAATTGCCCCATGCGACTGCGGGCGATGCGGTACGGGTCGTAGTTGAATCGCTTGGCACGCATGGTGCTAGGTTCGAAGCCCGTGTAGGACTGCGGCGCATCCACGTCCGGGCCACCCGGGCAGTAAACGCATTTGCCGTGTGGGCACCCGGCTGGGCTGCTCATCACGGCAAGAATCGCCACGCCGGACTGGGAACGCATGGGTTTGGTTCGCAGCAGCGGCGCAAACTTCTCCTGCACGTGGGCCGGCAGTAGGGGCACCAATTGGTTGTCCTTCGGGACCCCCACGATGCCTGCGTCACGGCACAGGCGGGACTTGGTTTTGTGCAAGTCCTCCTTGCTGAGGATGGTGCCCGCTTCCAATTCAGCGGCAACGGCGTCAGCAATCGCTTGCAGTCCCATGCGTTGCCCACTTCCGCTGGTTGTTTAATTCTTCCACGAAGCAGGGCTGAAGAGAATCAGTGCCGTGAACACTTCCAAACGGCCAATCCACATCATGCCACTGAGGAGCAATTTGCTGCTAGGGAGGAGCGCAGACATGTTGTCCGTTGGGCCAACGACGCCCATGCCGGGGCCCGTGTTGCCCATGGCACTCGCGGCTGTGACCGCTCCGTCCACGAGCCCAAGAACTGGGTCTGTACTGATGAGGATGGCCGTGCCGACGAGCCAAATGGTGATGAAACTGAAGAAGAACGCGATGACGGTCATCACGGTTTCCTCCTTGATGACCTTGTGGCCCATGCGAATGGGGATCACGGCCCGGGGGTGCAGCAGTTTCCGTAGTTCACGCTTCACCACTTTCATGAGAAGCATGATTCGGATGACTTTCATGCCACCGGCGGTACTGCCTGCGGTCGCACCCGTAAACATCAGCAACACGATGAGCAATTTGGCCCCGTCTGGCCAGGCGTCGTAATCCACCGTGCCAAACCCGGCGCTGGTGCCGATGCTTGCTGTGATGAATCCTGCGCCACGGAAGGCTTCGAGGAAACTTTCGCCACTGGCAAACACGATGGCCGTAAGCAGGGCAGTGATGATGGCAAACATCACAAGGAAGCTGCGCCATTCACTGTCGCGTACCATTCGTTTCCAGTCCCCTTGCAACACGTGGTAGTGCAGGGTGAAGTTGCTGCCGGCCACCAGCATGAACAGGATGAGCACCGCTTCCACAATCCATGAGTCGAAGAACGCAATGCTTGCGGAGTGGTTGCTAAAGCCACCCGTCGAGATGGTGGTGAACGTGTGGATGATGGCGTCGTAGAACGCATCTCCCGGGGAGAGGCCCACGTCGAGCCGGAAAATTAGGAACAAGATGATGAACAGGACGGCGCTGAAAATGGCGTACACACCCCAGAGGGTTTTGGCGGTTTGCGCCAGCTTGGGTCGGATGCGTGTGACACTTGGCCCCGGAGCTTCCGCTTGCAACAGTTGGATGCCCCCGTGGGTGAGCCGTGCCAACACAGCGACGCTCAAGACGATGATTCCCATGCCACCAATGTATTGCAGAAGGGCCCGCCACAGCATGACGGACTTGGGCACTTCTTCCAATGGCGTATCGATGACACTGGCCCCTGTCGTGGTGAAGCCACTCATGGCTTCGAAGAACGCGTCCGCGGGGTTGGTGAGGACGCCGGAGCCGATGAATGGGAGCATGGCAATGACGGTCAACACCATCCATCCGATGCCCACTGTGAGGTACGCTTCCTTGTCCTGCAAGTCGTCGTCTGCGTACTGCCTCGTGATCCAATGAATGGGGTAGGCAATCCAGGCGCACAAGATGAACATGCCCAGAAACAGCCAGCCGTTGGCCGGCATGCGGATGAAGCCGAGGGTCATGTCCCACGGTTCATAGGCAAGCGCCGCAAGGAACGGAATGAGGAATGTCACGCCGAAGATGCGAATGATTTGGCCGACGGCCGCGAGCACCCGCATTTTCCGCATCACTTGAACTGACGCTCCAATGCAACCGTGGACTCGGCCAGGCAGTATGCCAGCACGCTGTCGCCCACTTCGAGGGTGTCATCGCCGCGGGGCAGAATCACTTCGCCTTCCCGGACGATGGCTGCGAGGACCGAGTGTTTTGGCCAGTGAATCTTCTTGATTGTGCGCCCAGCCACGGCCGCTTCCGCATGCACGCGGAACGTCATGACCCGTTCGTCACCAAGCCGTTGCAATTCAAGGTCGTCACTCACGGGGTGTACGTGTTTCAGGATGGCGCCGACGGTGCTAAGGCGAGGCGCCACCGCGAGATCGATGTCCAGGCTTTCCAGGAAGGTTTTCAGTTCTGGTTGGTGGATGATGGCCACGGATGTGGAGACCCCGAGTTGTTTTGCCATGAGCGCCGCAAGCACGTTGTGTTCCTCTTCCTTCGTGGCCGCGACGAATGCGTCGAACGTGTCCACGTTTTCTTGAATCAACAGTTTCCGGTCCGTGGTGTCTCCTTGCACCACCAGCACTTTCTCCAATTGTTCGCCAGCAAAACGGCACCGTTCGGGGTCCTTTTCGATGAGAACCACGTCTTTCTTGGCTTTGGCCATGAGGCGGGCCAAGTGGATGCCAACCCGCGTCGCGCCGGCAATCATCACGCGGCGAATGGGTTCTGCAAGTTCCGTGATTTGCTTGGCTTTGCCAATGTAGCCGGCCACTTCCTTGAGCACTTCCGCGTTTGTGACGGCCATGAGGAGGCGATCGTTGGGGTGCAATGTGGTGTGGCGTCGGGGAATCATCACGTCGTCGCCCCTGTACAAGGCGAACAGGTTGAAGCCTTCTGGGGGTTCGATGTCTGCGAGGCGCTTGCCGGCGACGGGGGCGTTGCTGGTGACGCGGCCTTCGGCGACCATGACGCGGCCGTTGAGGAAAATTTCAGCGTTCGTCAATTCTGGCTGGTCCAGGAGGCGACGAATGCGGGTGGCTGCCACCATTTCGGGGCTGACGGCCATGTCGATGCCCATTTCCTTGTACTGCGTGGAGTAGGCCGTGTCGAGGTACTCGGTTTGGTTGATGCGGGCGATGGTTTTGCAACCGTAGGTGCGCGCGAGGGCGCAGGCGACCATGTTCACTTCGTCGCTGCCGGTGCAGGCGATGAGGAGTTTGGCGTCCCGGATGTTGGCTTCGTCTTCCAGGAGCTTGCGGTTGGCAAGGTTTCCCTGCACCGTCAAAACGTCCAATTCGGCCACGCGCTCGAGGCGGGCCAAGTTGGATTCAATGACTGCGACGTCGTGTCCTTCATCGCGAAGGGCTCGCGCAACGTGGAATCCCACTTCTCCGGCCCCACCAACAATCACGTACATGGACGAACTTTCGACTTCGGCTCGGATAATAAGGGTGTTGTGGCTTCTTTGAACCGAAAGTTTCCCTTGGGGCCTTTTTATACGAAAGGCAGTTTTGTGGCGGTTGCCTTTTGCACGCGGTTTCGAACCTGGATGTCCACTTCGTCACCGATTCGTACGCCCGTTGCGTAGCCCAGTGCGATGCCGGATCCGAGGGTCGGGCTCTGGGTCCCACTGGTGATTTCACCAATGACGGCGCCGTCTCGAAGGATTTCGTAGCCGTGGCGAGGCACGCCTTTTTCCTGCACGAGGGCGACCAGCTTGGGGTGCGCGGTGCCTTTCTGGGCAAGAAGTTCTGCTTTGCCGGGGAATTCGTGGTCCCAGTCCATGATCCAGCCGAGTCCTGCTTCGAGTGGGGTGCGTCCGCCGGCAAATTCGTTCCCTGCGAGGCAGTATCCCTTCTCGAGGCGCAGCGTGTCACGGGCGCCAAGGCCGATGGGACGGATGCCGTGCTGTGCGCCTGCGGCCATGAGTGCGTCCCAAACCGCAGGGGCATCGGAGGCTTGGCAATAGATTTCTACGCCTTTTTCCCCCGTGTATCCGGTGCCGCTGACGAGGCACTTCGCGCCGCCGATGGTCATGTCCGCAATGCGGTGGAACTTGGGGGCCTCGTCCTCGGATGCCTTGGCGAGGACGTCGCGGGCAACCGGGCCTTGCAGGGCAAGGATGGCCCATTGGCTTGATTCGTCACGCACCGTGACCGTGTCGGGGGCAAACGCTTGCAGGCGGGCTGCTGCGGCTTGGTTCATGCCGGCGTTGGGGATGACGAGGAATCGGTCGGGGCCGAGGTGGAAGTAGAACAAGTCGTCCAGGATGGTGCCGTCGTCGTTGAGGAGCACGGTGTAGCGGCCCTTGCGTTCTTCGAGGTCGGCGGGTTTCGTGGTGCACGCTGCAATGGTTTCCGCGGCGCCGGGGCCTTCCACGAACAGGTTGCTCATGTGGCTCACGTCGAACAGGCCAACCGATTCACGCACGGCTGCATGTTCTTCCTTGATGCTGCCGTACACGACGGGCATGTCGTAACCGGCGAATTCCGTGAAGGTGGCGCCGAGGGCGGCGTGGGTGTCGTAGAGGGGCGTTCGAAGGGCCACGATGCCCGCAGGATGCGCGCCGTTTAGGCTTTGAGCCAGTCGCCGAGCAGTTCCGGGAGCACGCCTTGGTGGGCTGCCACGGCGTCCGCACCCGCTTCAAAGAGGGGTTCCGCGGGCATGGTGGTGAGGATGCCGGCCACTTTGCCGTACCCGGCGGCCTTGGCGCTTTCAATGCCCCGCACGGCGTTTTCAACGGCGATGCAGTCCTTGGGGTGGACGCCGAGGGCCTTGGCGGCGTTCAGGTAGGGTTCCGGGTTTGGCTTGTCGAACGTGTAGTCTTCCTGGCAGACCAGTGCCTGGAATTGGCTTGCTTGCGGGAGCAGTTTGTCCACGTTGACGCGGCGGGTGCCGGTGACGAGGGCGCATGGGGCGGCTTGCAGTGCCCAGGCAAGAAGAGCGTCCGTGCCAGGGTACAAGCCCGGGTCGCCGCGCGCCGCAAACGCGGCTTGTTTTGCTTCGGCGAGGGCTGCGATTTCCTCTTCGGGGAGGGATTTGCCTTTCGCGGCGAGGAGATCTTGGATGATGGTTTCGCTGCGCGCGCCTTCCAATGCAAACACGTCCTCTTCGTAGGCGTACAGGTGTGGCTTCAGCACATCACGGTACGCGGCCGCGTGTTGCTCCATGGACTTCACCAACACGCCATCAAAATCAAACACAATCGCCTTCACAATGCAGCCACTGGCTCTTCATGCAAAACGGCACCGACATTTATTCAAGGGCCGCACCTGCCAAGGTTGTGCCAGAAAAGAAGGGACTTCTTGACGAAATGGAGGACCTGGAACGAAAACGGAGTGCCAAGAAGGCTGCGAAGGCGGGGGAGAAGGAGAAGGGAAAAGACGCCAAGTCCGATTTGGACTTGGACAAGATTTGGTAATTATTGCGGAACGACGACCGATTCGGCGTGGCCGCACTTCGTGCAGCGAAGGGACCAGTCATCGATGCGGATGTGCGACGTGGCGTCGTCGCATGCTGGGCAAAACGCTGAGGTTTTTTCTTCGTGCATGGAAAAAAGTCCAATGCCCCCAGATATACAGACCCTTCGTAGGGGGCAATGAATCAACTATTTAGGGCAGTGATGAAAAGTGGGTTTCTCCTCATTTTTGGTTCAACAGAAAGGAACCTTCGCACGGTTCACGCCTTGACTTTCCCAAACGTCTTGGTTGCAGGATTGTAATGGATTTCATAGGCCACACTGGACCCACACGGCAACGGCACGCGGGTTTCCGCAACAATGTCGCCGCCGCGGTGCAATTTGAAGACAATGCCCGACTCCCCATTGGAACAATCCACGCGCCCTAGCTCGGCCGTTGGCATGTCTCCGTCCACGTACACCGTGTCCGTGTTCCAAAACACGGTGCTTCGGTCGTTCAATTTGTACGCGCCGTACTCCACGGTTGACGCGCTTTGCAAGGGAACCGTGACCGTTGTGACGTGAAACGCATCCGGGTCCACGCAACCAGACAAGGAAGCCAAAATTACGGCAGGCAGCAGCACGAAACGCATCTTGTGCATGGTTCCCCATGGCCCACGTCCCCCATAAGCCCAATGGCACATTCTTCGACGCATTGGGTCAGGGGCCAAGTCCAGGAGCATGTCAGTGCAAAGGCGCGGGCTGGATGCGATTAGTCGTAGTGGGATCTTGCAGCCAGCCAGGATAACCCGAGCAGAAAG
>JBMZMP010000080.1:0-227 GCA_049619235.1 Thermoplasmatota archaeon | reverse complement strand
CCGGTCGTTTGTCGACGGTCACCTTGGGGTTTGGCGCTTGGACTCGTTGAATTGAGGCTGGGGTCATCAACTGGAAGGAACAACGCATGGCTTCCACTTCCTCGGCTGCCCGATTTGGAACTGGCACTACCGCCATTGCCTCCAACTACGCCAGACCCGGCCTCTCCCCCGAAAGCCTTTGCCGATGCTCCAAATCCACCACGGTCATATCCTTCGCCTTGGTTGTA
>JBMZMP010000079.1:0-6608 GCA_049619235.1 Thermoplasmatota archaeon | reverse complement strand
GGGCCGGCCTCCCGTCGGACCGCGTGGTGCACGATTTCGCCCCCAAGACTGGGTCGAAGCCAGGGAAGCAGATGCCGAAAGGGCGCGTGCCCATTTCCTTGACGATTCTTGGTGGCGCCTTGGGGCTCGCGGCGCTTGCCGTGCTGTGGCGACTGGGGCAGAAGTCGAATAAGTAGGCCCGTCAATCCGCCGCTGTGCGCGTGCTGGTTTGCACTTTGAATGACGAGGCGTCGGTGAACATTCGGGACCGTTTGTTGGAGACGGAGGACTGGATGGAAGCGGGATTGTTCCGCGGCAAGCCGTTGTTTCAACGCGGCTATGACGTGATGGTGCAAATCGACGGCCCCAGCATCCACGATGAGGACTTGGACGGCGACTTGCACGGTTTGGAGTGGCCCATTCACGCGGTTTGGTTCCTTAGCAAACACCGGGCGGCAAGCGGCAACCCAAGTTTGACCGTACATCCCATCGGGAACCACGGCGAGGCCCAAGCGGGCGGCAAGCCCGGAACGTTAAGCCCCGCTGCTGCGCGGGACATGGGGGCGTTGCTGCGGAGGCTGCGGCATCATGCGACGGACGCGAATCTTCCGCATGACGTGACGTTTGAGGCGACGCACCATGGGCCTTTGATGTCGATTCCGAGCTTGTTTGTGGAAATCGGAAGCAACGAGGATTGGTACCAGGACGTGGCGAGCGGCGAGGTGCTTGCGGCGGCGGTTTCGGACGTGCTTGATGGCGAAGGCTTCGTGGATGCGCCGCTGCACGTGGGTGTGGGCGGCGGCCATTACGTGCCGCAAATGACGGACAAGGCGTTGGCGGGCGAAGCGGATTTCGGCCACATGGTTCCCGCGTACGCTTTGGACCCCGAAACCGGGGCGGCCGTGTTGGAGCGTGCGTTGGAGGCGACGCCGGGCGCGTCCCTGTACATGCACAAGAAGGGGCTAAAGGGACCGCAACGGGACATTGTTCGCGCCATGCTCCCAACCGAATCCTGAGCCAGGCAAGCTCGACCGGCTGGCCGAACCGCCTTGGGGGCCGCGGGCGCTTACTTGGGGGCTTGCTTTGCGGCGGCCGATTCGTACGCGGCGAGCACTGCGGCGTCGAGGCCGGGCTGCGGTTTCACGTGTTTCCAGCCGAACATTTTGAAGACCATGCCGCCGACGGCTTCACCTGCGTCCAAGTCGAATCCCGGGCCGGGAAGAATTTCCCCCGTGCCGGCGTGTGGCCCGCTCTTGTAGATGCGAAGGAATTGGTTGCACCCCGTGATGAAGGAGACGTGTTCGGGGCCGAATTCGAATTGCAGTTCTTTGCCGTTTTCGGCGTGTTGTAGCAACGTGGTTGCCACTTCGTGCCATGCTTGCCGGGGTGCCTCGTCTTCGATGCGTTTGATGATTTTGAGTGGTCGTTCATCCATGCATTCGACCTCGGATGGCGTCGCGGAGCGCGGCGGGGGTGGCGGCTCCGATGAGCACGTGTTTTCCATTTTGTAGTTCCACGCGAACGGCGATGTTGCCGCTGACGGTGAACGCGGTTCCGGTGCGGCTCCATCGAATGCCCCAGCCACCGTAGTCCCGGACGGGGCGGTAGTGCACAACTTCTACGCTTGTGATGTCTGTGTAGGGGATGCGCCGACCGGGGAAGGGGAACAGTCGGACGGCGAGGGTGCCCCCGGGGTCGCCCAGTTTGACGTCCACGCGGAGGGATGCGATGAAAATTAGGGCGAGCACGTAGAGGACGGCTGGCAGGATCAATTGTTTGGCGGGTGCGCCGCCGTACCATTGCAGCAAGGTCATGGCTCCAAAGACGACGAGCAACGCGGCGAGGATGAATTGGCCAAGGCCCGTTCGAATCATGTGATGCCGGAACTGCACATGCGACGGAGCCCCCTTCGGGATTTCAGGGTACCCCAAGCGCCCGCATCTCCCCCACCACACGGCTCCTATACTCTGAATCCTACCCTTGGCCGTGAGTCGGTGGATTGGTTCATGGGCCCAGTGGAGCCAGCGCAACCGCGCATGGGTTCTCGTGGGACTCTTTGCCATCACCGGATTCCTCGGCGCGGGCCTCGGTCGCATCCAGACCGAAGTGGACTTGCTGGACATTCTCCCCGAAGGAGACCCCAACACGGAAGCGGCTCGGGCGTTGCAAGCCTCCTTCGGCTCCGCGTACACCCAGCACGTGACATTGGATCTTCGAGCCAACACTGGGCTCTGCGAGTCCGAATCGGCACGACTGCTTCCACTCCGTCAGACTCCGATTCGATGCGGCAACACCACGGACGAGGTGTACGTCCGCGCAATGGATGAAATCCAGGAGTTCTTTCTCAACCACCCGGACACGCCGTTCGAGTTCGTCATCGGCGCCAACTCGTTCTACCGACTCCTCAACTGGACCGCCGCCGGGGGCGCCGATGCACCTCCGAGCGCATTTGCCATGCCGGGGCGAGACCTAGAAGGGGAACTCCGATACCGATTGCTGGACGAAACCGCGTACCAGACGGTCCCCGAAGCGCTCACGACCCCCATGGGCCACGAAGGGAAATCGTACGTGATGATCTTGATTCCCCGGGAAGGCCCCTCCTCGCAAGACGTGGGCCGCGGCGCCATCGACGTGCTCGCGGAGTACGTGGCGGCGGTGGATGCCGGGGAGACCACGTGGCGCGTGTTTGGCACCCCAAATGCGCCCACGTACTACACGGAATTGGCCATCGCGGACGCGCACAGCGCCGAGCTGCTTCGGCAGGATCTCTCCGTTCTGCTACCGCTTCTTGTGGGCTTCATCCTGGCCATTCTCTACGTTGGTTTCCGCAGTCCCTCCGCGGTTGCCCTCGCATCCGGGGCCATCGTGGTCAGCAGTGTCTGGGTGTTTGGCGCCATGGGTTGGCTCGGCGTCCCCCTGAATACGTTCAATTTGGCCATCGCGCCACTCATCCTCGGCGTGGGCATCGACATGGGCATCCATTTCCTCACTGCATACCAATCCTTCCCAAAGGACCCGTTGCGACAGGCCGGGGAGGAGGCCGGGTTTGCCATGTTGGTTGCCACGGCCACCACGGCGCTTGGGCTCCTCGTCTTGGCTCTGGGGCCGTCGCCCCTCATTGGCCAAATGGGGCTCGTGGCCGCCATTGCCATTGCCACCGTGTTCGTGGTCACCATGTTGCTGATTCCCGCGTGCGCCACGCCCTCCATGGGACTGCGGTTCCACGCAAGCAAATTCATGCCCTGGCTCGGGCGTGCCGTCCGGCGGCACCGATTCGGTTGGTCCATCGGGGTTGCTTGTTTGCTTGGACTGGCGACCATTGGCACGTTTTTCGTGACCGTGGAGCCCTTCGGAGAATTTGCACTCAACTACGAAGAAGGCGACCCGTACCGGGACAGACACATCGAGAACCTGCAAGTGTACTACAACACCGCCCCAGGAGAACCCATCTTCATCGGCAACGTGCTCGTGGTGCAAGGGGACATGCTGGACCCTGCCGTCCATGCGTACATTGAACGCATCGCGGAGGAACTGGAACAGGCAGACTTTGTCAACACCCGTTCCATGACCCATTTGCCTTACCTCGTGGAGCAATACGATGCGGTGCGAAATGGCGTGCCAGGCGCGGCGCTCGTCGTCGGCCAAGACACGCTCCTACCCCTGGTTGGACTGGAACGGGAGAAAGCGGATTCCAGAGAAGAAATCAAGGAAGTGCTGGACGAAGCATTCGCGGGCCCCATGGCCCATTTTGCCTCCTTGTTCGTAGACCGCGAGTACCAGTTGAGCCTCATCACATTCAGCACCCAAACGGGCGACTTTGCACACGTGGAGCAGTCCTGGGACGCGGTTTGGGCCGCCGTGGAGCGGGCCGGCGACGGACCCGCGGAGGTGGCGTTCGTCGGCAACACGCCAACCAATTACTTGTTCGTGAAAGAGGAACTTCCCTTCGTCACGTACCTTGGCATCGCCAGCTTCCTGGGCGTGGTCCTCTTGGTCGGCATCACCACCCGCAGCGTCCGCAACGCCGCCATCGTCGGGCTGGTGGTGGGCGGAAGCACGCTCCTGTTCCTCGGGTCCTTGCCGCTACTTGGCATCGGCATGAGCATCTACTTGGTGATCCCCCTTGTTTTCATCAGCGCCATTGGCAGCGACTACGTGATGCACGCGGCGTGGGCGCTTCGGAACCGGGACTTGGACGCGGTGTACGCCACCGTTGGGAAAGCCATCTTGTTCGGCGCAGCCACGGATGCGGGCGCTTTCGTCGTGTTTGCCTTTGCAAGGGACCTGGCCATTCGTACCACGTTGGTCGCGGCGACCGTGGCAGTTGGCATGACGTTCTTCTTGGCCGCCGTTGGCATTGCCTTGATGACCCGGCATGAACAGACTTCGGCGCCCCTTACGCCCAAGTGAGCCTGGCACCCCAAAGGCCAAAAGGTGGCAAAGCCGCATGCCGTTATGCGTCGAACTTCCAGCCTATTGCTTGGCATTGTCCTCTTGATGCTTGCATCGGTCCAAGCCCAAAGCACCGTGGTCGAAGACCCAGAAGGAGACGTCATCGTCGGCAGCTATGGGCAGACCGCGCCGGCCGTCGCACCATGGCAAGCGGTGGACATGACCGCAATCATCGTGGACGAAGACGTGACCAACTTCTACTGGACGGTCCGCATCGCAGGGGAGCCAACCAATGCGGGCGGCTGCCCAGATAGCGGCGACCTCAGGACGTTTTTCCGATACGGTGAAGCCCGGTACCACGTCCAACAAGGCTACGATTTGCAATGCAATCCGTACGGGATGTTTTGGGAAACCTTTGCGGGTGACTTCAGCCGACGCTTTATTGCAACCCTTGAGGTGGAAGCCAACGGCCCTGAAATCACCGTGACCATTCCAAAGGAGCTCGTCATCGATGAAGGCGGCGCGCCCCCAATGGAAGGACGGAGCCTTACCCACATCCGTGGCCGCAGCTTCAACATGGCGTCTCTCGGGGGGCCTGATTTGACGGATCCATTCGGTGGTGGTGAGGCAGATCTGCTGGTTGTGAACGATGACATTCCCGACGCGGAAGCGGACGCGGGGAGCTACCTGATTGCATCCGGGGGCATTCGTTACGAAGGAGACTTGCGACTTCTGAGCGACCGTCCGTTCCGGGCCAGCAATGGCGGCGAGGGTGTGTACCTGTATGAACTTCGCATCGACAACCAGGGCCCGGCACGAGACGTGGCTTTGACGCTGGGTGAATTGCCGGAACAATGGCGTGTGGCAACACCCACACAGTTCACGCTCGCAGCAGGCTCCGTGACTCCGTTCCAAGTGGGCATCGAAATGCCGTTCCGACACACCCATGGTGGCACGGACGCGGCCACACTCCGCATCGCTGACGGCGAGGCGTGGGCGGAACTGGACGTGGGCATTTCCTACCTGACCGTCCCCCAGCCAGCGGGCCATCACCCGGAATTGTTCTTGCACGCAGCGGGCCCCGGTGGGAATGCACCGCTTGGCGGCAACGGCCAATTCACGATGAACACAACGGAACCAGAACGGACGCGGAGCGTACCGGCGGCCTTTGACGACGGCCCCACCGGGAACGTGTTACGTTGGCACGTTTGCTTTGAAGGCGACCTGAAGCTGGGGCTCAATTTCACGGACAATCTTGGCCAGTATGCCATGACATTGACAGATGCGCCCGACGGCGCGCACACATTTTCGGGTCGACTGGTGCATCTGGGCGCGGGGGTCCCAATGCAGGGCTGCCACCCACGGTTCTTCGGGGACCGCCTGCAAACCGACATCGCTGCACTCGAGGCGGTGCCCATCGCAGTGACTGGCAGCAGCACGAACCCGTCTCCGGTACCGGTGTCCGTCGCGGGAACTTTGGCTCCCCTCGTGGACCTGGTCCCGTACCAACCCGGAGCGTTCCTGTACTTGGAAATCACCATGGAGCTTTCGGCCATGAATGTGGAATCGCTTGGCAGTGTGGGGCTTTTCGAAGGTGGGAAGCTGGAGCTGCCGTTGGCGGAGTACCGGGAAGGCAATGTCATTGGAGCCATTGGCGAAGAGCGGGATGCCGATTTGTCGGAGGCGGACACGGACGCGGAGCCCGAAGTGGAAGAAGCCCCGTGGGCGGTTCCGGTGGTTGGTGTGCTTGCGCTCGGCTTGCTTCGGCGAAAGGAGAACTCAGGCTAGGCCCGGGCCCGGTGCTGGGAGCCACGATTTCTCGGGGTCTCTACGCGACCGCGTGGAGGGGGGAGCCTGATTACTCAGGGGTCCGGCAAAGGTGGGGTCGATCTTGCCAGTGTTCGTCGATGACTTGGGCGTCACCGTCGAGGGCGAAGGAATCGATGCCCATGGCTTCGTGCAAGAGTGCTTGCATGGGGTTGCCATCACGCATAGGTGGGGCCATTGGCTTCCGTTCTTAACCCCTGCGTGAACCGGTTCGTCAATTCACCACATTTGCATGTCCAAACGTCGACGGTACGCGAACATAAACACGCAACGTGAACATGTTCACCCCATGAGCTTGGCGGTGTGGAACACATCCCCCACCGGCACGTCGTGCGATTCCACCGGAATCGCATCCCGGACCTGGCAATCAAACGCCACGCCAACCGTTGGGCACTTCAGCTGTGGAAGCA
>JBMZMP010000078.1:0-6814 GCA_049619235.1 Thermoplasmatota archaeon | reverse complement strand
CATCTGAACAAATTGCATGCGCTGGCTGCTCATCTTCTGTGTCCTATCGCTTGCCGGTTGCTTGGATTCCGATCCGGCACCCCCACAAGACGGCACCCCCAACCAAACCCAAGAACCGTTCAACGGCACCGCAACCATTGAAGCGGCCGGCACCATCCCCGTGGGCACGCAGGGAGTCGATTCCTGCGGCGGCCTGCTCCCCGTGGACAGCCAAATCTTCCTATGGACCCTCCCCGAAACCGTGGAGAACCTGACCGCATCCTACCACGACATGGAAGTGGTCTTGACAATCACATCCCAAGGCTCCGACCTTGACTTGTACGTCAGTGGACCCTCCGGGGACGCAGAAAGCGTGGACTTCAACATCGCGTCCGGCAGCCAAACAGAGACCATTCTGTTCACCGGCACCGTACAACCCGGCGACTACACCATCAGCGTGGTCGGCTGTGTTGCGGCCCTTGCCACGTACGAACTTGCGGGCAGCGTGGAATTCAGCGCCATCTAAAGCCCCGATTACAACGCTTATCTCCCCCTCCTCCCATTTCCTTTTTGATGCAAATCTACGACGAGTCCCACATGGGCGACCTTCGCAAAAAGTTGGAAGAATCCCTCCTGGAATGGGAGGACACTTCGTCCAAGAAAATGTTCGGTTGCCCCGGGTACACGGTTGGCGGAACCCTGTTTGCGAGCCTCCGGGACGATGCGTTGGTGCTGCACAAGTTGTCCGATGACGAACGGGAGCAATTCGCGGAATCCCTGGGGGGCGTGCCGTTCGAAGGCAATGGAAAAACCATGTCGAAGTGGTTGCAATTGGAATTCACGGACGAATCCCAACTCGAAGACCTGTTGTTTGCGGCCAAGGCAAGCTACGAGTCTGCCCGCGCCCAGTGAATGTGCAAGTAGGCCCCTAGGGCTGCGCCGAGCAAGTTGTTGTACAAGTCGATGAGGGTGTTGGTGTAGAACCCTTGATCGACCGTGTCAAAGAACACGAATTGGGCAAACTCAAGCAATTCCACCGCCACGCCTGCAAAGACGGCGACGCAGGCAGATAAGAACCCCCACACCCACGGTTCCTCTTTGAGTCGAGTTTCCAGGAGCGTCGCGGCGCCGATGGCAACGGCCCCGGTTCCAAGCAAATGCACCACGTTGTCCCACCAGGGAAACACGAAGTACAATCCATTTGGGCCGCCGAATTGATGCAGCCCCGCAAAGGATCCGCCCACGTAGTGAAGCGCCCCCGCCAACCCCAGTAACCATACGGTGCGGGTGGGAAACGCGAACACCCCCGCCCGGGCAAGGCCGACGAAGACTGCGAAAAAGGAGGAGCCAAGCACGCTGTACAGCATCCAGGTTTGGTTGCCGGTCCATGCGTTCAATGCAATGGCTGCCGCAAGTACGAGCGCCGTGGCGCAGTACGGGCGCCAATCGATGCTTGCAGGGGGGTTCGATACCACTAAGTGCGCAGCTGCCCGTTTCCCATTCAAGATGTCGGTTCG
The DNA here is from genome assembly GCA_049619235.1 of Thermoplasmatota archaeon. Taxonomy (GTDB): domain Archaea; phylum Thermoplasmatota; class E2; order JACPAO01; family JAHFTW01; genus JBMZMP01. Next base: position 5,318 of record JBMZMP010000078.1, on the reverse strand, counting down.
AGTTTGGATGACCGCGTTCCTTGGCCTGTTGTTGTTTGCGGCGCCCGTCGTGTATTACGGCGAATTGGGCGTTTGGACGTTCAATGAACCAGTCAGCAGTTTGGATTGGGACGAAGGCATGAACCAGGGCGCGGCCCCCAAGCAAAGCGGCGGCGACGCGGGCGGCTCCGGCGGCGGTACCGACTCCGGCAGCTCCGGGGGCGAAAGCGAGGGAAGTTCCGGCCAAGGCAACTCCGGTGGCTCGGATGGTTCCAGTGGCTCAAGCGGCTCCGGAAGCGACGGCTCCAGTGGCTCCGGGAGCGGCGAACCCAACGACCGCAGTGGTTCCGCAGGGTACGCGGGTAGCGAAGGGCCCGGTTTTGACGCATTCATCGCTGGATTCATCGCGTTCTTTTGCTCCATGGCGTTGCTGTTTGCGGCCTTCGCCAAATTGATGATGAGCATGTTCGCCGCCATGGCCATGGCCATCGGCGCGTTCATGGTTGCATTCATTTGCTTCCTGTACGCCGTGATGGTGCTGGCGCTTGCCTACGTCATTGGCATCTACGCGGCACTTGCGGGCCTTCTGGGTGCCGGGTTGTTCTTGGTGTTGCACGCCAACGGCTTGTTCGCTTCCCGGTGACCCGGGGCTACATCAGGGGAGGCACGTCGCCGGGCATCCCTTTTGGCGACCCGATGCGGTTGCTTCCACCGCGCAACGCTTGTCCGCCACTGGGACGTTTGTCAAACCGACCGTCCAACCGAAGAATTTGGACCGCGGTTTGCACCGCGGCCTCCAAAGCCAGGCGAACCACGATCAAGGCGTCTTGTCCACCCAATTTGTGATTCTCCCATGCATCGAAACCCTGGTTTCTCGTCACGGCGCGGCCGTATGCCTCCAGTGCTTCCGCGAGTGATTCGATTCCAAAGGGCGCCCGACCTTCTGCCAAGGGAGCGATGGTTCGGAGGTTGGTTGCGAGTTGCACGGGCCAATCCTGGGGCAAGGCCCGGCTGTCCTCGAGGAGTGCACCCGCTAGCCGCAACTGCCGTTCTGCTTTGTCGGTGGCCATGGCGCCAGCCCATTCGTTTTCCGCTTCCACGCCGAACGTGGCCGACATACCGGGGCCTTCCACCACCAATCCGTCATCCCATGTCCAGTCGGCGCGGCCAAGGGCTTCACTGGATGCCTCTTGTATGGTCGGAACGAGGGTGGCCCCTGTGGCCCGTTCCAGTCTGCGAACCAGTGGTTTGGATGCGTCGTGGGTCACGTGGATGCCAGCGTTTTGTAACGCCGTGGCCACGTCGTCGCCGACGGCGCCGAGGCAGACCACCAATCCCACGCCCAACTCCGTGACTTTCTGGATTTCGTTTCGGAGGCGGGCTTCCTCGGCATCCAAGAAGTGGCCTCGCGCCACGGCGGAGTTTTGTAGGCGCCGCCGCCAGGTTTGCAATAACAAAACGTTGCCCGTGCCGGCGTTTTGCGGACCCCACTGGGGCGTAAGGTGTAACCCCATGTGCCAGCCGGGCCGGTCCACGCGGATGTCAACGTCGTCAAGGGCGATGGTGCCTTCGTCGGCAAGCGCAGTGACGTCTGGCAATGCAGGCCACTTGGCAGGTTTTGCGTGCGCGGAGAGCCACGCTTTTGCTTGCCGGAGCGCGATTGGGAGCCCATCCAATTGGCCGCGGACGCGGTAGGCAACCAAGTGGGCCGCAAGAAACACTGCCAATGAGCCTCCGTCGCCAACTGCCGCGTGGACCCCGGTTGCCAATTGTTTGTAGAAGCCGGCCGCGCCATCTGGGAGGCGGATTTCGCGAAGCGCGCTTGCCGCCGAATCGAGGAGAATCGGCTCGTCTTCATCCACCAATTTCCAACCGCCGCCGGGGCCGAGGCTGTCGCCGGCAAATTGCAGCATCCATTCTGCAACCATGTGCGCTTCCTCCTGGATTGGCACCCGGCCCATGCGGCTCCCAGTTCCGCATTGCTCTTAGCCGCGTCGGAGCCTTCTAAAAGGAACGCGCCGTCGGCCAAAATATGCAAGGCAAGGCCGTTGTGGCCGGTCTCGGAAAATACCTGAAGCACTTGGTGAAATTGCTCATTTTGCCTTGGCTTCTTGTGAGCTTGTTCAACGTGGCAAAGCGCCACCAAGACACGGATTCCAAAGCGGTTCCAAAGTACGTGTTGTCCGTCATCATCGGCGCCGTGCTGCTGGGCGGATCCGTCGTCAAAACTGTGGAATTCCACGGCGACAACATCGACGGCATGTACGACACCCTCGACAACCGCTTGAGCGTCCTCACCGGAAGCGCAGCCTACGAGGAAGCAGTCAACACGAACGACGCGGAACTGATGGCCAAACACGAGGAAGGCCACGAGTTCTACCTCGTCCTGTCTGGCTTGGTCTCTGAAAAGAACGACGAAGCCGCGCGCGCACTCCTTGCCACCAACGACGAATTCGCCGAGAAGGGCCTCGAGTACTTTGACCACAAGGACAAGGGCGTTGCCCAGTTCGGCCAATTCATGGACCTCTTCGTCTACCCCGGCTTGGTTGGTTTGTTCTTTGCACCCATCCTCTTCGTGATGGCCCGCATCATCAACAGCGCTTGGGTGCCAAGTGAATCCGTTGGATTCAAGCCATACCCTGGCACCAGCGGCGCCCTCTTCTTGGTGCTCGGTGCCTTCGGCATTCCTGCCACCTTGTTTGCCGCTTGGGCGTTCATGGACGTGGAAGACCGCAGCCGCGAAGGCCAAATCTCCCTGTAAGCCTACAGCCCACGCTTCTTCCCCCTGTTTCCATCTCCTATTTTTTCAGGCCCGATGCCACGCATAAACAGAATGGCCGTGCATGGCTCATTCGCGAGTCATGCGAATTTGCCGTTCCAAAATGAGGTTCAAAATGGCCTCCGGATCGGACAGTTTGAGGAACTCTGTGCGGTTCATGACCGGCGTTCCCTCAAGTTGGGTGCGGTTGGTTCGTTCCACAACGAAGAACCCTGGCCGCCCCGTGATTTGGCTGATGCTTGCAACAATGGCTGCACGCCGACGGAGTTGCGGCGAATCTTGGCCCATGCCAGTTAGGAGGGAATCGTTTGCCTGGGTGCTGATGGCGTTGAACGGGGACCGCTTCGTCGCATTGAATTGGTACCCGAGACTCTCGAGGAGGTTCCGCACGAGTGCCTCCGTGGGGTCTTCGGCTTGCTTGTCTGCGCTTGCTTGGTACTCCGTGGCCGTGTAGTTGCGGAACGGGTCCAAGGGGCGAATCAAGTCCACGCCGAGTTGGTCTTCTAGCCGCATGGCCGCGTCGATGCTGGCACTCATGCCTTCCTCGTACATCTGAATGGCACGACGGCTGACACCGGCAATTTGCGCCATGACGCCGAGGCTGAGGCCGAGCCGGATGCGGACGGCGCGTAGGGTTTCCACGTCCAGATTGACGTAGAACCCGCCGGGGGCTGCAAACACCATGGGCGCGTCGCCTTCAAGGGCGTAGTCGTGCAGGGTGTTGGGAGTGATGATGGGGATGCCGTGTCTGGCGTAGACGACGCCGTCTTCGAGGGCCCCGGTCCCGGCACGGATGCCCACCATGAGGGGGCGGGCGTCCAGGAATTTGCACAGGAGTTTGATTTCATTGGCGATGTCTTCCCCAAGTGCATCCACGTTGGTAAGCACTTTCAGGAGCACGAGGTCCTTGTCGCGCCTGCAAATGAGGTCGAAACTGACCGGCCGGAGGTCGCAGCGTTCGCTCACCATGAAGCCGGCGCTTGCCATGATGGCTTGCACGTGTCCGATGAGGTCTGGGCGCTGCATTCCACTCCTGAATGGGTTTGTGCTTCTATAAGATGCTATTGTAGGATGCCCATCTCCGTCAACTTCTCTGGGAGGTACGTGTCCGTCACGAAGTCCAGACCGTACTTGGCGAGCGCTTGTTGTTCGCTCTTTTTGCCAAGGTGCAGTTGGTAGTTGATTTGGTCCACCCAGAAATCATCCGTAAATCGAGGATCTGTGAGTTCAGACTTCAGTGCGTCCACGTCACGATCGGTCAACTTGTCGTTCGGCAGATCGTAGTTGGTGATGTCGCTTGGCGTGATGCCTAGGTACTGCGCGGTGGGCGTGGCAAGGTATTCACTGATGTGCGCGGTCTTGATGGCCCCGTATGCTACACTGGCGAAGATGCGGTAACTCCAGGGGTCGCCGTCCGTGAACACCACGACGGGGAGGCCGGTTTCTTCATTGAGGCGCTTGATGAGCCGACGCGTGGACCGTGCCGGTTGCCCTTTGAGGTGAATGAGCGCCGCGTTGTGGGTGCGGTCGAATTGGTTCTCCGCCAAACGAGCAAACATCCCACCGGTTTCGATGGCGCAGATGAAGTCCGCGTTGACGTCCTTGAATTTGAGGCGGTCTGGTTCCACGTTGTATGGAATGTTGTAACCGCTGTCCCCCACGTCGTCCTGGCAGTGCATGGTTCGCTTGGTGCCGTTTCGAGTGGTTTCCACCACTTTCAAGTCCCCAATCATGGCGGCCCCGTTTTCCTCAGGGCGCAGTTTGAAGTCTTCCCGCATGCGACCCGTCATCACTTCCAAGTCTTCTGCGAGGCCGTCCGATTCGCTTTGCGCGCCGAACTTGGCCATTTCCCAGCCCTCGGAAATGTAGTACATTTCACGAAGCGTGGACGATTTTTCCGTCTCCACCATGTCCTTGATGAACTCGGACATGTACATGGTGCGAAGGAGCATGTAGGCGCCGTCCAATTTGTTGGCGGTGCGCGTGGTCATGTCCGTGCCGTACTTCCAGACGCGGTGCATTTCGTCGAAGACGATGTTGTTCTTGGTGCGGCTGCTGAGTTGCAGGTTTGGCACTTCACCGCCTTTGAGGTCTCCGTAAATGGAGTTGGCAATGCCGCTCATGGCCTTCAGGGCGGCCTTTTCCCGTTGTGCTTTTGTCAATTCGGCCATTTAGTCGTCCTCCATTTGCAGGTTCGTTGCGCGGGCGCATGGATTGGTTTGGGCAGCGAAGTTCATTCTTCGCCTCCGTGCCATGGGTCCGCCCCGACCACGTACAATTCGTTGATGCCTTCCACGTACAAGTCCAAGCCATCCATGTCGCCTTTGCCAACGCCGGCCACTTTGAGCCGGATTTCTAGTTTCTCCGCGGGCTTCAAGGAGGAGAGGTCCCAGGCCACGTACTTTTCCTTCTGGACTTTTGGCTTGGGGTCCGCTTCCATGACCACGGCACCCTCTGGGAGGACGCTGAAGAGTCGGAACTTGTCTTTCTTGATGCGGTAGTTGGTGATGGGAATCACGGCGTCCGCGATGAACGCCTGCTTGGGCTTCGGGGCGGGTGC
>JBMZMP010000077.1:0-6863 GCA_049619235.1 Thermoplasmatota archaeon | reverse complement strand
TACAAGGACCTGGATGAGAAGTTCATCGAGCAACACTTCCTGTTCTCCAAATATGGTGAACAAGTGCACCTGCTGGCAAACTATACCTTGGTCAAGAACGGTACTTTGGTTTCGTACACAGTTGAGAACCACGGTTCCGCCCCCTGGGATTTTGGTTGGAAATACAGTTGGGATACGCACCTGAACGGCAACCTGGTTCCGCCCATTTACGTGGACAATCGGCCCGGTGATGGCGATGGTCCGCCCGGGACCTACGACCAAATTGAGACTGACTTCGGCCTTTCCCATGACATCAAATTCGTAAAGGTCTGGCAGACGAGGAATGGGCCCGACAAAGCCACGGACCTGAAGGCGTACTTTTGGTGGGACCCTGCCTATGGGGGGACACCCCCGGACCTCGTGCAGTACATGAACAGCGGTCGTGCCATCAGCGGATCCTCGTCATGGATGTACACACTCAGCTCCTCTCCGGTGTCCACTGACAACGAGCTCCAGACCTACTTCGGCTGGCCCGACCTGATTCCCTTGGCGCCCAACGATGGGATGCGCGGCGGCCCAGATGAAGCGACCTTCCACATCTGGTATGGGACTGGCATTCCAGATCCCCTCCCGCGCTACGGCATTCAAGGCAGCTTCGCAAACCGACCCGCGGACCAAACCAGTAGCACCACTTTCATCGACGCCGGGGAAACCGCAATTTTCCCCATCTCAATCAAGAACACCCCCCGACCCGACGTGGGACCGCTTCAGAGCTTCGTGGAGTTCACGGACCAAGTGATCTCCCTGCCGCCCGGCTGGACGTACGAAATCGTGGATGCGGATACGGGCCGCGCTGCCGTGCCCTCCGTCATGGGGGTGAATGAAGTCAAGAACCTCCTTCTGAAAGTGACCGCCCCCTCGGATGCTTATGGCAATGACGCCGCACGAATCGGAGTCGGAGGCATCATCACGGATCGCATGCACGACGCATACGACATTCGTGGAAGTGTTTTCGAAACCAGCGTGTTCACCACGACCATTGTGAGACCAAATTATGGATTGGAAATGTATGGCGACGAAGAGGTTCCCAACGTCCAGCCTGGAGAATCGGCTCAATACACAGTCCTTGTGAAAAACCGAGGAAACCTTCGCGAGCCCATTCCAGTTACAATGGACATTGCAAGCGGTCTTGGACTTGGCTGGGGACTGGACATCGATCCTCCAACCTACAGCTTGGGCCGCGGCGAGAGTCAGGAAGTCTCGATCACACTGGACATCCCGGCGAGTGAATTTGGTGGCGAACGAACCTTGGTTGCCCGGGCGTCCGTCCCCGAACAGAATCAATTCAATACGACGGTTTTGAAGATGCGAATCTTGACCGATTCGTTCATCGAAATCATCCCGGACTTGGACGAGATCATCCTCGCGCCAGGTGATTCCGTGTCCTTCGAGGCCCTCGTGATCAATCATGGGGCCGATGAAGCCGCCATCAATCTGCATGGGGCCGCCGATCAAATCGTTGGCATTTCAGGCGAAAGCGATCCCGAAGACTGGACCGTTGAACTGGATGCCACCGGCTTCGAGACGCCGCTCCCGCCAGGCGGCTCCACCCGATTCCCAATCACGGTTTATGCGCCGCAAGATGCCCTCGCAGGCGAGCAGAAGAACATCCTTCTGTTTGCGACCGAAAAAGGCACCACGAACAAATTGGACGAGCGGTTGGTACAGGCGGTTGTGGGTCGTGCGAGTTCGTTGGAGTTGGATTCTGTCATCGACGCCGTGGTGGCAAATCCTGCTGAAAACATGGAATTCCAACTTCAAGTCCGAAACGAAGGCAACAGTTTGGAGAACCTCACGCTGGCGATGGCATCCCTCCCTGCGGGTTGGACTGCCGAGTTGATCCCAGACAGGTTTTCCCTGGACGTGGGGCAGATCCAACCGGTTCGGGCCATCGTCAAAAGCGACCCGAATGCCCTAGCGGGCCGATATGATCTGTCCATCGTCGCCAAAAATGCAGATCAATTGCAATCTAGCCAATCGTCCCTTAGCGCTACGATTCGCCAGGTGTACCTCGCGGAGCTCCAAACGGAGCGGACTGTGCTACACAAACTCCCCTCTGACACATTGGATTTGACGTTCCAAATCACCAATGCGGGGAACGGTCTCGACCACTTTGCACTCAGCGGGTTCCCCAGCAACTGGGCTGTGGTGGTTGACCCTGCCGTCACCGGGCCACTTCAGCCTGGCGAATCTGCCCTTGTCCATGTAACGGGCCGCATCGGGGCAGACGTTGGCCAGTACCAAAACATGGTCGAAGCCACAAGTGCCGCCAGTGGAGAACCCGTTGGCAGCATAGGGGTCACGCTCTTTGTTGCACGTCCGGACCTCGTTTTGCGAGAGGTTGAAATCAGTTCCCCGGCAAACCACGTGGGCGACCTTGAGGTCATCCAGGCCATCATCGAGAACACCGGAGGAATCGAGGCACCAAATGTCGTCGTGGCTCTCTACGTAGATGGGGTCGATTCGGGCGTTCGCGTGCAATTCGCCAATGCAGCGCCTGGACAGGAGCTCGTCGCCTCACTCGCATGGCCACGAACCGCGGGCGAACATACCTACCGCGTCATGGTCGATCCGGACAACTTGCATGATGAAGGCATCAACGAGGCCAACAATGACCTCACGTTGCAGCCCGGCGAAAACTTGGTCCGGCAGCGAACTTGGCTCGGGCCAAATGGTTCTTTCGCGGACAAAGCCGCACCTGCGCCGGCCGCGGTCGTCGTGCTTGCAGCCCTCGTCTTGCTCGGTCGCCGCCGCAACTAGTTCGCCGGTTGGTCGGCATTTTTCCCCTTTTCCCCTCGGGCCCTCCGCGCAAGGCCCTTTGTTTCCACTGGTTTTCCACTTGTCGTTTCCACGAAATGCTTTAAGAGCAGAGGCGAATGGCCGCGTACACGTTCATACGTGGTGGTGGAAGATGAAGTCCAAACTCAATCTCCGATACGCGCACTACCTGGTCATTGCACTGTTCGCCTTGATGGCCGTAGCAGTCAGTGTGTCTGCAGGCGATGTCCCTCCCGCAAGCAATTGCTCTGGTAGCTCCTGCACGATTGAAGCAGATCACCCAGTCAACATGCGAGTCTGTCCAATGACAAGTGGCCCAGTCGGTTGGCAAACCTTCTCGGGCGTCCAACTGGACCAAGGAGGCCAATGCAGCACCGCAAGCTTCTGGGTCATCAACAGCGGTGGCTCCAGTGGTGGCATCTACCGGGCAGCAGACGTTGCTCCGTACGTGACCGTGTACCGTGACCCTGCCGGACAATACGCAGAACAACACTTGTACCTCACGAAGTACGGCGAAGAAGTTCACCTGCTCGCCAACTACACCCTCGTCAAGAACGGCACTCTCATTCACTACAAACTCGACAACCACGGCTCCTCGCCCTGGGAAATCGGCTGGAAATACAGTTGGGATCTCCACTTGAACAACCTGGGAACGCCACCGATTTTCGTGGACAACCGGCCCGGCGACGGCGAAGGGCCGGCCGGAACCTACGACCAAGTGGAAACCGACTTCGGACTCTCCCACGACATCAAGTACGTCAAGGTCTGGCAAACCCGCAACGGGCCAGACAAAGCCAGCGACCTGAAAGCCTACTTCTGGTGGGACCCACTGTACGGTGGAACGCCCCCAGACCTGTTGCAATACATGAACAGTGGCCGAGCCATTGGTGGTAGCAGCTCCTGGATGTACACGCTCAGCTCATCTCCAGTCTCCAGCGACAACGAATTCCAAACCTACTTCGGCTGGCCAGACCTCATTGAACTTGCCCCCAACGACGGAAAACCCGGTGGCAAGGACGAGGCAGAATACTTCATCTGGTACGGAACCGGCATCCCGGACCCATTGATCCGCTACGGAATCACCGGTCAATTCGCGAACCGCCCCGCGGACCAAACCAGCAGCACCACTTTCATCGACGCCGGTGAAACAGCCGTCTTCCCACTCACCGTGACCAGCACCACCGGCCTGGGAAGCGACGGTGCAGGCGAATACGCCACCACCGTGGAATTCGCATCCGACGTCGTTGAGCTCCCCAACGGATGGGAATACGAAATCATTGACGCGGACACGGGCAAAGCCGTAGAAACGGCAACCATGTCCACGGGCGAATCCCGCAACCTGCTACTCAAGGTCCAAGCGCCCACTGAAGCATATGGTAACGACGCCGCGCGGATCAACTTCCGTGCCCTGCTGGCAGACCGGCCATCCGGCGCATACGACCGCGCCAACAGCCAATTCGAAGCAGGCATGTTCACAACCACCATCGTGCGACCCAACTACGGCCTCGAAATGATTGGGGACGAAAACGTCCCCGCGGTCAAACCCGGCGAAACCGCTGAGTTTGAAATCAGCATCAAGAACCGGGGCAACCTACGAGATGACATTCCCGTCGCCATGGACATCGCCAGCGGCCTCGGCCTCGGCTGGGGACTGACCCTAGACCCACCCACGTACATGCTTGGCCGCGATGAAAGCCAAACCGTACGTGTCAGCATCGACATCCCAGTTGATGAATTCGGAGGAGAACGGACCTTGGTGGCGCGTGCCACCGTTCCGGAACAAAACCAGTTCAACACCACCGTCCTGAAAATGCGAATCTTGACGGATTCCTTCATCGAAATCATACCAGACTTGGATGAGATCATTCTCGCCCCTGGTGGCACCACAAGCTTCGAAGCGCTCGTCATCAACCACGGTTTCGAAGAAGAATTGATTGACATCCACGGGGCCGCAGATGCGATCGTCGGCCTCAGCGAAGGAAGCGACCCTGGAAACTGGGACGTTGAAGTTGAAACCGATGGATTCGAAGAAGCACTTGCGCCCGGCGGCTCCAAGCGGTTCCCAATCACGGTTCGCGCACCTGAAGATGCGCTTGCTGGCGAACAAAAGAACATCCTGCTGTTTGCCACCAAGCAAGACAGCACCAACAAGCTCGATGAGCGCCTCGTGCAAGCCGTTGTGGGCCGGACCAGTCTCTTGGAGCTTGACTCCGTGATTGACGTTGTTCGGGCCGACCCCGGTCTGAGCATGGAGTACCAAGTTCTCGTCCGAAACGTCGGAAACAGCCTGGAGAACCTCACCGTGGAACTCGATGCGCTGCCCGCCGGATGGGAAGTCCAAATCGTGCCAAACCGGTTCGAATTGGACGTCGGCCAACTGCAACCGGTGAAACTCGTGGTGGAAAGCACGGACCTTGCGGGCGCTGGCCGATACGATCTTGGCGTCATCGTCAAGAATGCAGATCAAGCCAAATCTGCTTCACTGCCACTGCGTGCGAACATCAACCAAATCTATGGTGCCGACATCACAACGGAACGAAACGTGATTCACAAGTTGCCAAGCGACACCTTGGACCTTCTGTTCGCGATTGAAAACCGTGGCAATGACATGGACGCATTCTTGCTTGACGGATTCCCAAGCAACTGGGATGTGGAGGTTGACCCTGCCATTACACCTCAACTCGCTCCCGGTGAATCCACCGTCGTTCGAGTCCAAGGTCGCATTGTCGGTGACGTTGGCCAATACGTTGCGCCATTGAGTGCCGTTAGCGTATCCTCTGGTACCACCGCTGGTGAAGGCGGCATCACTGTCTTCGTGGCTCGCCCTGACTTGCTGGTGCGTGAAGTGGAAGTGAGCTCACCTGCGCGGCATGTTGGCGATTTGGAAGTGATCCAAGCCATCATTGAGAATGCGGGTGGCATCGAAGCGCCCAACGTGGAGGTCGCTCTCTTCGTTGATGGCGAGGACTCCGGAATTCGCGTCCAATTCGACCGCGCAGCGCCTGGTCAAGAGCTGGTCGCCTCGCTCCCCTGGCCCAGCAAGGCTGGCAGTCACGAGTACCGTGTCGTGGTGGACCCTGAGAACATCCACGACGAGGGCAACGACGAGTCCAACAACCAAGTGACGATCCGAAGTGATGGCAGCGTCGTGGAAGCCAAGAAATGGCTGGGACCCAACGGCAGCTTTGCAGAAAAAGCAACGCCTCCGCTGGGAATTCCGCTTGCCATTGTTGGTTTGGCCCTTTTGGCGCGCCGCCGTCAATTCTAAGCGATTGACGAATCTTTCTCCCCTTTTCCTCCTGTTTTGAATTGATTCTCCACCGGAATCTTTTGGCAAAGGTTTATGATACCACAGTTTTCTCGTCCCTTGCCATTGAATGGCACAAAAGGTGGACCTATGGTTGTAACCAAGAAAACGACTCTCAGCATCATCACGGCTGCACTCCTCGCAGTGTCGGTGTTCGCGTTCGCGCAAGACCCGACTGACAGCAATGACGATGCCAACGACTTTGACGCAGATTCCCTCGGATCTGACCTCGAAACTGCCAGCTATGTGAACACGGATCCATTCCTGTTTGACACTGACGGTGACGGCATGGACGACGGATACGAAGTGATGTACGGCATTGACCCTCTCAATGACGACACCTTGGATGATGCAGACGGCGACGGTTGCACCAACATCGAAGAATATGGCATGGGCACGCACCCCCGCAACGTCGACACCGATGTTGACGGAATCACGGACTGCGTGGACCCAGAACCCCTTTACGATCAGAACTCCGAAGGCTCCGCACCTGGAGCTGGTGAGTCCGAAAATGAAGAAGGTGGCGGAGAAGGCGGAGAAGGCTCCGGTAGTGGAAGTGGTTCCGGTTCCGGTAGTGGCTCTGGCAGCGGCTCCGGTAGTGGAAGTGGTTCCGGTTCCGGTAGTGGCTCTGGCAGCGGCTCCGGTAGTGGAAGTGGTTCCGGTTCCGGTAGTGGCTCTGGCAGCGGCTCCGGTAGTGGAAGTGGTTCCGGTTCCGGTAGTGGCTCTGGCAGCGGCTCCG
>JBMZMP010000076.1:0-6869 GCA_049619235.1 Thermoplasmatota archaeon | reverse complement strand
GTCCACGCCCACCACACTGGTCGAATTGCTGGGAGATTGCGAAAGCGTGACGTCGGTGCGCGTGGCTCCGGCGTTATCCGCAGCGGTCAGCGCCGCACCGATGAAGTTGACAATCACGCGCTGGGTGAGGGGGATGGCGGATTGGATGGCGCCAGTGGCTGGGTTGGTGACCAAGTCGTAGGTGCTGACGATGAGGTATTCACCGCCGTTCTTGTGGGCGTGGTACTCAGCCGTGTGGGGGCCGTTGACGGGGAGGGGGACGAACGTGGCAAGCGTCGGGGACGCGGGCTCGTCGATGTCCACCACGTAGATGCCACGGGGCAGCGTGGAGGTGGGGCTTTGGGTGGCTCCGAGGCGACCCGTGATTTCTTCGACGCTGTTGCGTTGCGTGGTGAAGAAGGCGAGGGTTTCGTCTTGGTTGATGGCGATGTCGCCACCGGTGGGTGCTTCAAAACTACCGACGAATGTGGGGTTGGTTTTGTCGCGGATGTTGATGATGCTGAAGCCGCCGAAGTTGCCGTCTTGGCCGATGACGCCGTTTTGGCTGCCCCTGGCGATGTACGCGTAGTTCTCCGTGATGGCAAGTTCGGTGAAGTATCCGCCTGCTGGGATGTCGTTGGGGTTTTGGTTGTTGTTGACACCGTTGCTGTAACCAATGAATTCCACGTTGCGGCTGACCGTTTCGTTCAACGCGCGGGTGGGGACAAGGAAGCTTGCGGCTTCTTGTTGGATGGTTCGGTCCGTATTTTCGAAGTCGGGGCGGTCATCCCCGGTCAGGCATCCGGAAAATGCGAGGATGGTGAACATCAGCACGAGCGCTTTTTGCATCAAAGGGTCGAGGGCGGGGTCTGCTCAAAAGGGATTCTGGTCCATTGCTTGTTGGTCCGTGATGGCTCGGCAAGGGATTCCGGCCGCTTCCAGTAGCTCCCGCGTGGCTTCGAGTGGGAGCCCAACCACGTTGCTCCAGGACCCTTCGATGGTGATGTGGGGGGCCAATTCCGGGTCTTGGATGCCGTACCCGCCCGCTTTGCCTTCCCATTTGCCATCTTCGATGTACTGTCGGGCGACGCTCGCAGGGACTCGCATGTGCACCTTGGTGGACACGGAGGCCACTTTGCCGTTGACGCATATGGCCGTCCGAACTTCATGTGAATGGCCATTCATGTGATGCCACATGACCTGCGCCTCGGCCTTGGAACGAGGTTTTTGCAACAACGTCCCGTCCAAGAGTCCAATGGTATCCGCGGACAACACCACGTCTCCGGTCACTGCGCGGTTCTTCCGCAACGCCACCGCCTCCAAGGCGCGGTCGTACGGCGGATCCATGGACTCATCCACTTCAGGAGCCACAACGTCAAAGCTGTCCACGAGGAGTCCAAGGAGCACCTTGCGTCGCGGCGAAGAACTGGCGAGAATCAAAGCAACGCCTGAATGGCCGCCGTCAGCTTGGCGCTGATGACGCCGCCGTCCGCTTTGCCCCGAAGCTCCGCCATGACTGGGCCCATCAATGGACCCATGGCTGCCATGCCCCGTTCCTTGACAAAGTCCTCCCGTTCCGCAACGACGCGGTTGATCACTTCGTCCACCAGGGATTCGTCCGCTGCTTCGGCGCCTGCCGCCTTCACGGCTGCTTCCACGGATGCAGCGCCCTTGTCGAGCGCCGCGAGCACCTCTTCGAAGGCCTCCTTGGCAAACAAGCCGTTCCGGAGAGCGTCAGCGACCGCGGGCACCTGGGCAATCGTGCTTTCTTGCAGGTCCGCTGCAAGCTGGGTCATGACGCGGGCCGCCAGGACCGGCTCCACTTCCTCTGCAAGCAAGGACTCGTACTGTGCATCCGTACCTTCGCGCACCATTTGCATGGCGAGGTCCTCATGGATGCCCGTCTCAGCCAGCATGGCGATGCGTTCCTCGGGCCGCATGGGGAGGTTTTCGAGCACTTCAGCCCAGTGATCGGCGGTGATTCGAATGGGTGGCACGTCCGTTTCCGGGTACATGCGTGCGGCTCCGGGAAGAGGTCGCATGTAGCGAGTGGACTCGTCGGGCTGCGCAGCGCGCACTTCCTTCAACGTGCCTTCCAAAGCGAGAACGGCGCGTTCAGCGACCGCTTCAAGCGCCGTGCGGGCCACGGATTCTTTCTCCATGCACAACACGAAGCCGTCCTCGTCCGCGAGTCCAAGTTGGGCGCGAACCGCGTCCGTTTCCGTTTGGCCAATGCCGTAAGCGGGCAATTCGTCGCTGTGGAACACGCCCTTCACGCCGGCGGCTTGCTTGGCGTAGTCCGCAAATTCCTTGCCGAGCCGAGGCGCGTCCTTTGCGACCCCTGCGATGAGCCCAGCCCACTTGGGGAGTGGCAAGGCAAGCATCTTGCCTTTCTTCAACGTGGACACCACCATTTTGCTGGTGCAGTCCGCAAATGCTTCCGACACGTCAACGATGCTGCCGGGTTGCGTGAAGCCTCGGTCCTGCAGTTCCAGGGAAACGAAGTGGAGCCAGAGCTGCCGTCGGCACTCTGCCTCAATGACCCGTGGCACGGCCCGGAGATCTTGGCAACCCTTGATTTCCACTCGCTCACCGGCGCCGATGCTGACGTTCAAGTCTTGGCGAATGGACCCCAAACCACGGCGCACCTTGCCCGTGGCGCGGAGCAATCCGCCGATGCGAGCCGCGGTTGCTTGCGCGTGCTTAGGGTGTTTGATTTGCGGGGCGGTTGCCACTTCAATGAGTGGGACGCCGAGCCGGTCAAGGGAGTAGGTCACCCAGCCATCTTTTTCGTCCACTTTGCGCGCGGAGTCTTCTTCGACGGCAATGGTCCAAATGCCCACGTCGCCGCCTTCTACGTCGAGGGACCCACCAGTGGCCACGAGGCTGGTGCGTTGAAACCCGCTGGTGTTGCTGCCGTCGATGACGGTTTTGCGCATCACGTGCACTTCATTGGCGGGGCGCGCACCGGTGAGGCCGGCAAATTGCAGGGTGACATCCAGCGCTTCCAAACTCATGGGGTGGGGTGGTTCTTCATCCAATTCCACGAGGCTGGTGAGTCCGTCAATGGCGAGGTACCGGAACGACTTGCGTTTCTTCGCTTCGGCCACGACGGCGGGGTCTGTTTGCCCCAGTTCACTTTGCGTGGCTCGGAGGCGGCGGTCATACTGGGCGATGCTGAGGGCCCGGACGGCGTCGGGGTCCACTACGCCACTGGGGCAGGGGCTGAACAATTTGCGTGTGTCCAATTGTTGGTGGATTTCCAAGCCACACATGAAGCCCAGTGCCTCGTAGTCCAAGTCGCCTTGTACGGCGAGTTCCTTGGCTTCTTCCTTGCTGATCATGCGACCTCCTGGTTGCGTCCGAACGCCAACGGCGGACTGTCGCCGTCCATTTCCCCAACAAGGTTGGTGGTGAATTGGGTCCGGATGGTTTCAGGGTCATCGGTTTGTCCAAGCAGCCACATCATCTTGATGTATGCAACTTCGGGAAGCATGTCGCCTGCGGGCAGGACGCCCATTTGCAACAAGTCTCGCCCCGTGCTGTACACGTTCATGTTGGTGGTGCCGTGGATGCATTGGCTTGCCATCACAACGTGTGCCCCACGGTCGATCACAGCTTGAACGCCGGGGAGGCAGCGCTGGGCGATGTGGCCGAGGCCGGTGCCAATGATGACGGTGGCTTTGCGGACCACGTCCGTGATGTGGTCGGGCCATAGGCCAGGGTAGGATTGGATCATGGAGACATCTTCGTCCCATTCTGCTTGCACCGTGGTTTCCCCAGGTGTTGCGGGGCGAACCGATTCGGTCCACTCCACGCGGTCCGTGACGTACCCGACGGGCAATGCGTTGACGGATTGGAATGCGTCGCGGCGGCTGGTGTGGTTCTTTCGTACCCGGGTGCCGCGGTGAATGGCGATGCGGTGGTCGTCACTGGTTTCGTGCATGCAAACCAGCACTTCCCCAACGCCGCTGCAGGCAACCCGCGCGGCTGCGAGAAGGTTGCTGCTGGCATCGCTACTGGGTCGGTCGCTGCTGCGTTGGCTCCCGACGAGCACAACGGGCCCGGAGAGGTCTTGCAGGCAGAAACTGAGGGCTGCACTTGTGTAGTGCATGGTGTCGGTTCCGTGGCCGACGATGACGCCGTCGCAACCGTTGTTCAGGTGCCAAGCCGCGCGCTCTGCAATCTTGCTCCAGTGCTCCGGTTGCATGTCCTCGGAGAACATTTGGAACACCACTTCCGCCCGCACGTTGCAGACATCGAAGAGGTCCGGTGCCGCAGCGGCGAGTTCTTCGGGTTTGGTTGCCGGGTGCACGCCGCCGGTGCGGTAATCCACGAAGGATGCGATGGTGCCCCCGGTGCCGAGGATGGCAATCGTGGGGAGGCCTGCTTTTTCCTCCGGCGAGTAGAGCTTCACGTCGGCGCTCTTGGCGGCTTCCACGACGGTCACCTCTGCGTCGGTTTTCTTCAAACCAATGTTGTAGCCGTTGTCCAGTTTCAGGGTCAGGATGTCCTCGCCGCTAAAGGAGTGGCGCGGCATGAGGAGCCCTTCAAATTCGCCGTCTGGCAGATTCACGCGGATGCGGTCGCCGGGTTGCACAACTTCGGGGACGCCAGGGGCCTTAAATGGGGTTGCCCCGGGAGTGCTGCGGGTTACGGAAGGAGTGCCTTCACGAGGTCCTTCAAGTCGCCCTCGAGGCGGTCGCTTTTCTCCAGGAAGTAGTCGTACGCCACTTGCACGGTTTTGCCGGTTGCGTAGGTGATGGGTTTGTCTTGGTCGCGGATTTCGTAGTCGAAGTCCCAGGACTTTCCACCGATGCGGCTGGTCCACATGCGCACTTGCAATTTGGAGTCCATTTTGATGGGGACTTTGTAGTCAAGTGCGGCGTGGGCGAGGATGAATGGGAAGTCCTTTTCGGACTCGGCGCCGGCTTCTTCCGTGAAGAATTTCATGCGGGCGTGTTCAAGGAAACTGAGGTACACGGCGTTGTTGACGTGGCCCATGCCGTCTACGTCGTTGAATCGGACTTCCACTGTGACTTCGTATGCGCTCATAGGGACTCCTGAATTTTTGCCGCGAGGCTGGCTAGGTTTGCTTCAGACGCACGACTTGAAAAGAGTGCATGTACGGGGCCACCTGCATCCCCTGGCTTTCGTGGGATGAGGTGGAAGTGCACATGGGGCACTTCTTGCCCGGCCGCGGGGCCGTCGTGCAGGGCCACTGTTGCGTCGGGGCATCCGGTTGCGTCGCGGAGTCCGGGGAGAATTTTTTGGATGGCGGCCATGACCGCGGCGGCGTCCGCTGGGTCGAGTTGGTCCAGTTTCGGGGCGCCTTTCTTTGGGATGACGAGGGTGTGCCCGTCGGTGAGGGGGGCAATGTCGAGGAACGCCAGGACGCGGTCGTCCTCGTACACCTTGTGGCAGGGAATGTCTCCTGCGAGGATGGCGTCAAAAATGGTCATGGTGCCGGAGCGGCGGGGTTCGTTATAGGCTTAGTCGATTTGTTGCCGGCACCAATCGGTGAGCCAGTGGAACAAGTCGTCACGGTCCAGGCAGTTGCGCCGTTGGAATCCGCCCTGGTATTCGGAGAGGCGGTCCGTGAGTTGGAGCCCCAGTTCCTCTTGTGGTGCGTCCAAGTTCCAAGCGATGCCGGCGTGGTGGAACAGTTCGGATGTGTAATCCCACCCGGTCTCGAAATTCCCCGTGGCAAACGGTTGCAGGCCTGCAAATGCGCGCAGTAGGAACGCGGCTTGGTCGGCGGCGTTTGCGCCGTACGGGAAGTCCTTGTGGATGGTGAGGAGTTTTTTCCGGGCGATCACGGCGTCCGTTGCGGCTGTGGCAACGGCGGCCACGGTTTCCTCGTCGTTGTGCCTGGCGGCTAGGAGGTCTGTGTGCACGGCGTCGTCCCCGTACACTTTGTTGAGTTCCACGACCCGTTCTTGAAAGTCGGCGAAGGATTCTCGTTTGAACACACTCATGCGTTTGCCTCTTTGGGTTCTTTGGCCACGTAGGGTCCAAGATCCTGGTAGCCCTGGTTTCGGTAGTACTGCTTGACGCCGACGCCTGCAATGACGAGGATGCGGCCGACGCCCCAGCCACTTGCGACCGCTTCGGCGGCTTCCAGGAGTCGCTTGCCCAGGCCTTGGTGTTGCCACGCCGCGTCGTCGTGTTCGCCGATGGCTTGAGCGACTCCGTACACTTTCAATTCCCGAACCACGGCGGTTCCGTTTTCGTGCTGGAATTCGGGGCGGTGTGGGTTTGGGCCCACGCGTCGGAGTCGAATGAATCCCACGATGGCGTCCGCTTCGGGGTCTTCGAAGCTCAGGAACGTTTCGAGACCGTTGCTGGCTTGGTAGTCTCGCCGAACAAGGGTGAGTCGGGCGGGGTCCACGTTGACGCCGTCCCGGATGCGCCGGCTCACTTCGCGGCGGCGGATTTCCCGCACGTCGATGCCTTTTCGGTCCGCTTCCTCCTCCGCCATTTGGCGCAGGTTGCTGTTCATGACGCCCGCTTCCACGTGCGTGGTTGGGATGTCGCGGTCGATGCGTTGGATGCGGCAGTACTCTGGGATGAATGGGAAGGAACGGACCACCACGTCTTTGGCGGCGGCGGTGTCGAGGGCTTGGAATTTGCCTTTCTTCCACCACGCCTTGAGGGGTGTTTCGCCCTCCATCACGACCAGGGTGGGGTAAATCTTGAGCATGTCCGGGCGCCATTCTTGTTCGGCAAACAAGCGGCGCATGTCCTCCACGTCCATGTCCGGGATGGGGTGGTAACTTGCACTTTCGTCTCCGGCCGCTTGCAGTTGCGGGTTGACTGCTGCGGCTTCGCCCGGCGCCGCTGCGGCTTCGTTCCATGCGGCTCGTGCGGCTGGCAGCCGAGGGAGGCCG
>JBMZMP010000075.1:0-6882 GCA_049619235.1 Thermoplasmatota archaeon | reverse complement strand
GGTGCGTCCAAAGCGGGGCTTGGGGCGATCCGTTTCAATTCGCGCAAGGTCCGCTTGGAGTTGCTTGTCCAAGTGGTCGCGAAGGTCGTTTTGCGTGAAAGCGTCCGCCTTGGCGGCGAGGCTTGCCTGCAGCGCAATTGCGCGCGCAATGGGGCCTTGCTTCCAGCGCTGCGCCGTGTTGACCTTGGGGTGTTGGTACAAGATGCCGTGCTTTGGGGGGCTCGTGCCCTCCTTCAAGTGGCGGAACAAGGCGGTTTCGGCCCCGAGCGTTTGCACGGTGCCCGTGGGGACAATGGCGAGCCGTTGCAGGCTACCGGCTTGGCTGATCATGCGAGCGCCAATGACCGGGCCTACCACGTGGCTGAGGTTGGGTGCCACTTCGGCCATGCTTTCGCTGATGCGGGCTTCAATGGCGTTCCAGGAGTCGTAAATGGAGGAAAGGGCAGCTGCGAATCCTTGCAGCACGGCGAGGTCTGCTTCGCCAAGATCGTTGCCGAGGCTTGACTTGATTTCACTGGCGCGACCCAGTTCGGTGAGGACCGCTTTGCGCGTTCCGTGGGTCCCGACGAGGGTTGCGAGGCTTTCCCCGCTGGTGACGGTTCGGGTCACTTCGGGGGCGTGCAGGGCATACCATTCCCGGAGCCGTTCCAGCATGAGGTTTGCAGCACGAATGAGGTCGTCCACGGCACGTACCTCTTGGGCAATGATGCGGTCTTTCTCCGTGTGGCTTTCGGCGATGCGGGCACGGGCAACCAGGATGGCTGCTTGGTGCAATGCACTACGGTCTTTGCCGGGCCCTTTCGTGATTTCCGGAAGCGCGTCTGCACTGCTTTGGGCCTCCAAGAGTTCCGCGATTGCGGAGGGGTCGGTGCCTGCATCGCTCCAGATGGGACGGGTCACATTCGCGGGACTCAGCGACGCCTCATAAGGCGACCCCTTGAAATGGGGCGGCTTCGTGGCGGCTTCGTGGACCTCCGCACGACCGTCACGGGCATCGAATTCACAAACCCCTTGCTGCTTGCAAGCGGTGTGCTCAACGAAACCGGAGCCAGTATGGCCCGCAGTGTCAGAG
This sequence comes from Thermoplasmatota archaeon, assembly GCA_049619235.1. Classification (GTDB taxonomy): domain Archaea; phylum Thermoplasmatota; class E2; order JACPAO01; family JAHFTW01; genus JBMZMP01. The sequence continues at coordinate 5,810 of JBMZMP010000075.1, read as the reverse complement.
AGCGTTGCGGCGGCGTGGTCACCAAGTCCATGAGCGCCGAACCCCGGTACGGCCACCCCAACCCAACGGTCATTGAAGTGGAGGGTGGACTGATGAACGCCATGGGACTCCCTGGCCCCGGCATGGCTCACTTCAAAGCGGACGAATTGCCCGCGGCGTTTGCAGCGGGTGCCAAAATCATTGGCAGCGTGTTTGGTTCGGACGCAGCCATGTACGCTGACATGGCGGTTGCCATGGAGGATGCGGGCGTGCACGGCATCGAATTGAACGTGTCATGCCCCCATGCCAAAGGGTTCGGCAGTGAACTCGGCAGCGACCCCGCCGTATTGCACGGCGTGGTTGCGGCGGTGAAGGACGCCGTTTCCTTGCCGGTTTGGACCAAGTTGACCCCCAACACGGACAACATTGTTCGTCTCGCAAAAGCCGCGGAGGACGCGGGGACGGACGCGGTTGTGGCCACGAACACGTTGAAGGCCATGGCCATTGAACCGGACCTGCGGCGACCCATCATTGGCAACAAAGTGGGCGGCCTCAGTGGCAAGGCCCTGAAACCGGTCAGCCTTCGAGCGGTGTGGGACTTGTACCCTCAACTGGACATCCCCATCATTGCGAGCGGGGGCATCTACAACGCCCGCGACGTGCTGGAGTACGCGATGGCCGGTGCCAGCGCGTTCCAAGTGGGCACCGCCGTGATGCATGAGGGTTGGGGCGTGTTTGGTGCCATCGAGGACGATTTGGCCGCTTGGCTCGACGGGGAGCAATGCACCCTCGAGGACGTCCGAGGCGCCGCGCAGAACTAACCGCGTGGCGAGCGCATCATTGATACGTGCAAAGGTCAATCACAAGGCATGGTTCAATGCGCCGCGCTGAAGGCCGATGCCACCAAATGCAACAACCATGCTCGTGAAGGGAGCAAGTACTGCGCGAGCCACAAAGGCTACCGGCCAAAGGGCACGGCGAAGGCCAAATTGGACAATTTGAAGAAAGCCCGTGCCATGAAGCAAGTGCGGGCGCGGGCCAAGAAAACCGCGGGGGGAACAGGTGCGATTCGAAACCGCCCCGCTGCCATCAAGGTCATGGGCGCCAAGGCGCAATGCGCAGCCAAAACACAGGCTGGCAAGCCATGCAAGAACCTGCCTCGGCCCGGGAGCAAGTACTGCGTGGCCCACAAAGGCTACCGCGCCTGAGACAACTTTGTGAGCCACCGTTCCGCTTCTTTTTGCCGGGCAAAGCGGCGTTCTGCTTCGCGGAATTCCTTGTGGTGGATGATTCGCTTGCCTGTTCTGCCAACCCGGGGCGGATGGACGATGTGCAGGAGCTCGTGGTACAGTACGTAGTCCAGAACAAATTCGGGCACGCGGGCGTCGTCGAGGGTGCGGCTGATGACGATGCAGTCGTGGTCGGGGTCGTGGTGTCCAAAGCGCCGGCGCGTTGCCCGTTCGGACCAACTCAGTTTTGGCGCTTCGAGGGTCAAGTCCATTTCCATGGAAACCCGGAGGTAGGATTCGAGGAGGCTGCGGTGGTCCCCGAGGGGGTTGATTTTCTTGCTGCCCCGCTTTTTTCGAGAGTCGCGGCGCGTGGACTCCGCTTGCTCGCCGTTGAGCCAGTGCTGGTACGCGGCCACGTGGTGCTTGAGGCTCGCGGGGACCCTTCCGTGCAGTTTTCCAAGCAGCACCGCCAGGACCCCTTCTTGGACCCGTGCACCCGCGTTCTCCATGTGGTCGCTGAGGCGAACCAGGAGCTTGCCGTCGCGGACACGGATTGTGGATTTTGTGGAGACGTACGGGTAGAAGGAGACCTCCGCCGGCCGCTGGTCTTGGAAGGCGCGTAGCACCGCATCCACATCCACGCGCTTGCATGGACCCACGCCTTCAAGAGCCATGCCGTCCAATTCGCCCCATGAAGGCAGCTTGGAACGCGATGAAATCGGATGGAAAGTTCCGTCGCAAGCAATCGGAATTTCGAAGCGCGATCACGAAGGACGGACCCTTCCTTCCCGAGTCGGGCCGGTACCACTTGTACGTGAGCCACGCGTGCCCCTGGGCGCACCGCACCATGATGCACCGGGCTCTGCTTGGCCTCGAGGACCACATCTCTGTGAGCGTGGTGGATTGGCACATGCAACCGGATGGGTCGTGGCAATTCGATGATGCCGTGGAAGGCGCAACCCCCGACCACTTGTACGGCGCCAAGAGCCTGCAGGAGGTGTACAAGCGAGCGGACCCCGAGTTTGGTGGCATCGGCACGGTCCCGATCCTCTGGGACAAGCACGAGGAAACCATCGTCAACAACGAAAGCCGAGAGATCATCCGCATGTTCAACGACGTGCTTGGCCCAGCCGTCGGAAACGGTACCACCCTCGCCCCCGCTGCCCTCCGGCCCGAGATTGACGCCATGATTGACGCGAATTACGAACCGGTCAACAACGGCGTGTACAAGTGCGGCTTCGCCCGGACCCAGGAAGCGTACGACGAAGCACTGGAGGCCATGTTCACGCGATTGGATGAACTGGAGGCCCACCTGGAAGGCAAAGAGTGGCTCGTTGCCGACCAACTCACCGAGGCAGACATTTGCCTCTTTGTCACCCTCCTACGGTTTGACCCCGTGTACCACACCCACTTCAAGTGCAACCGGAACCTCATCGCGCAAATGCCCAACCTCGCCGCCCACACCCGCCGCGTTGCACGGCTCCCCGGCATCAAGGACACCATCCACACGGACCACATCAAAAACCACTACTACTGGAGCCACACCAGCATCAACCCATTCCGCATCGTCCCCGCCGCGCCCGCATTCCTCATGTAGGCGCCCCGACTGGCCCGTTCGTGCAGCGCCCACGCGTCACCATCTTGGAATCCCTCAACTGGGAAACAGAACGACACGCCACGATCACCTTCGCCGATCCCCTGATCGCCGCAAGTCCCGCAGGCACGTTCTGCATGGTCTGGGTGCCGGGCGTGGACGAAGTCCCCATGGGCACCGGCTACACCACCAAAGATGGCAAGGTGAGCCTCACCGTGGAAGCGAAGGGCGACTGCACCAAAGCCATGCTTGCCCTCCCAGAAGGCAGCAAAATCGGCGTCCGCGGCCCCTACGGTCAAGGATTCCGACTCCCCGACAGCGGCCACGTGTGCTTCGTTGGCGGCGGCACCGGCATCGCCCCCATGGCCCGTGGCGCCCAACAGGCCCTCGAAGCGGGACTCGAAGTCACAGTCATCGCGGGTGCGCGCAGCAAAGACTTGCTCCTGTTGCACCCCTACTTGTCTGCGCAAGCCGAAGCAGGCAACCTCCACTACCACCCCTGCACAAACGACGGCAGCCACGGCTTCCACGGCTTCACCACGCAGCAACTCCAAGCGCTCTGGGACGCTGGCGCATCCTTTGACTACGTGGCAGCGTGCGGACCCGAACCCATGATGGTCGCCGTGGTGGCCCAATGCGACGAAGCGGGCGTTCCCGCCGAGGCTTCCCTGGAACGGTACATGAAATGCGCCGTGGGCATCTGCGACGCCTGCACGGTGGGCGACGGCCAAAGGGTCTGCGTGGAAGGCCCCGTCTTCACCAGCGCCGACTTGAAGCACATTCCCGAGTTCGGCGTCGGACACAGGGACGCCGCAGGGATCATGCACCCCTGGTAAAATTAAGTACGAAAGGGCACCTTGCAAACCAATGCGTCGTTGGATTCCAGTTGTTCTTCTATGCACAATTGGGATTGCCAGCGCAGATATTTCGCTCCAAGTGGAACAAGATTTGACTGGCTCAGACCCGCTCAACCCCGGACTTGTCACGGCGACGCTCACCCTGCCGTGTGCAGAGATCATCAAAGAGGAACTCGAAGGAACCCCCAGATCCATCGAAAATCCCGAGCACGCACCAGTCACTTTCAGCTTCTTCACCAAAGTGAAAGCAGAATCGCCTCAGCAATGGCAAGTCAATTTCTCATTTACCCCCGCGCCTGAACCTGCCGGCGCGTACTTCATTCCAGATACAGACTATTGCCACGAGAACTACGAAGAGGACCTCGTCTATACTGCCAATGTCTCCATCACACCATCCTGGCATTTGATTCCCGGTGAACGCGCGGTATTGAACATTTCATCGAAGCTTTCGGGAGCTGAACATTGGGCCGACCCAAGCCCCTCCGATTCCAAAGAAATTGAATTCGAGGTTTCGCCGGTCTTGGAATGGACAGTGGACGAGCCAAACGAAATCAAGCACCTGAAGTTTGGCGATGCAACCATTCTCACCATCGATACGCACATCAACGCAAACATTCCCGGAACCCTCAAAGCGAAACTGCTGCCTCTTGAGCTAGCCGCTTGTCCTGATGGCCGGAGCATTGATGCCACGGACGCCGTGACAATCATCCAAGGCGATTCGAAAGAATTCAGTACGACCGGCTGGGAGGAAAATTGGGTGGATTTGCGCATTCACGCATTGGCTCCTGACATCTACGACCTTCCACGTGACTGCGAATACGCGCTCCAATCCCTACCATTCCGGGTTTGGATTGATACAGAGGAACTTGGCGAATCGGCCGTTGTGGAAGAACGAACCCTCCAATGGGCGCTTTCTGAAGGAGTCCGACCCCGCCTTGAAGATCGATACCAATTCCTTCCCGTCGGTCCCATTGCGCTGCCCGCGCTGGCCATTTCACTCGTACTGTTCCGCAGAAAATAGTAAAAATTGGGCCCAAAGCACCCTGTAGAACGGCTTTTATCCCCACACGCCGAATCTTGTCTACAAAGTGAACACCATGGCAGTCGGATTCGTTCTCATCAGCACCGCTCCCCAAAGGGAGCACGACGTCTACAACCAACTCCTCAACGTTGGAGAAATCGTCGAACTCCACCCTCTCTTCGGGGAATTCGACCTCATCGCCAAGATCGAGGCCGCCGACTTTGACACCCTCGGGCACGTCATCGTCACCCACATCCGCAACATCGACGGAATCGTGGACACCAAAACCCTCACGGGCACCAAATTCTAATGGCGCTCTCGGACGTCTTCTTCTCCACCCTCCTCCTCAGCTTCGGTTGGGGACTCTTCTTGGCCGGCATTTTCGGTGCCTACTTCGGAAAAGGCCGCAGCCGCAGCGTCGGCTTCGTGCTCAGCCTCGTTGCAGTCCTCCTGATGGGGTTGTTTGCGGCGCTCACGTGGCAACTCATCCCCGGCGTGGAACCCCAGTTCAACCCGGACAACGTGGCCAGCAGCATCATCGCCGTCTTGGCGGCAACCGTCGGCACCATTGCCGCGTTGCTTGCGTTCACCGCAGCCGTGATGCGCTCGTAAGAAATCCTACTGGGATTCCAAGGCAACGATGCCAGGCAACGCCTTGCCTTCCAGGAACTCAAGACTTGCGCCGCCGCCTGTGCTGACGTGGGTCATGCTTTCCGCGAGTCCGAATTTCTTCGCAGCAGCGGCGCTGTCGCCACCGCCAACCACGGTCACGCCTTTGCAATCGGCAACCGCTTGGCCCACGGCCTTGGTGCCGTTTGCGAACGCAGGCCATTCGAACACGCCCATGGGGCCATTCCAGACAACGGTCTTGCTTGAAAGAATGGCTTTGGCGTAGGATTCGCTCGTGTCCGGGCCAATGTCTAGACCCATTTGGTCCGCGGGAATCTCTCCCACTTGGCACACGGTGCCGGCGGCATCCTTATCGAAGCCAGGGGCGCAAACCACGTCTGTGGGGAGGTACACTTGCACACCGGCCGCTGCCGCTTGTTGTAGCAAATCGTTGGCCAGGTCCAACCGGTCTTCCTCCACGAGACTCTTGCCGATCTCGTGGCCCTGCGCTTTGAGGAACG
>JBMZMP010000074.1:2896-6994 GCA_049619235.1 Thermoplasmatota archaeon | reverse complement strand
GTCGAGTCCGATGCCGAGTTTCTCGTACATTTCGAGGATTTCGGGGTCCACTTCGGAGAGGTCCTTGGGGCCGTCGGATGCGGATTTTGGCGCGGAGTAGTATGTGATGTCCTGGAAGTCGATGTCTGGGTGTTCCACGCGGGCCCATGTTGGGGGTTTCATGGTGAGCCATTTGCGGTATGCATCGAGGCGCCATTCTAGGAGCCATTCGGGCTCTTGTTTCTTGGCGCTGATCATGCGAATGACGTCTTCGTTGAGGCCTTTTGGCACGGTGTCCGTTTCGAACTCGTTGCTCCAGCCGTGTTCGTAGTCACGGTTGGCCATTTCCTCAAGGGCGTCGGTACTCATGTGGACAGGGTTTGCTGTATTGGCCCCCATATAAGCCAAAGGGGTCGATGGCAAGCAGTTTAGGTTCATCGAAAACAGTGAAGAACTGGGGGAAAACAGAGGAGGATGAGGGGAAAAGGGGCCGACTGGTTGGCTCAGTGGACGTCAGCGTTGCAGATGGCTTCCGCATCCGTTGGGCTGTAGTGGATGACGTTGGCCTCCACGCGCACATCGGACGGGAACATGGTTCCACTCAGCTGCAAAGTGTACTCAGCCACGGGGAAATGCATCAACTTTCCAGTGTTGTCGTACACCTTGTTGGGGTCGATGCTCCAAGTGACGTAGCGCTGGGAGCCCACGTCGATGGTTTCGTCCGCCACGTAGGTGTTGAGGGTTTTGTCGAACGTGTTGTCCAAGTCACGGATGGTGAGCGTCAAGTCGTTTTGCGCTTGGAACTCGTTGAGGTTCGCATCCACTTCTGCCGAGACACGGATTTCACGCACCGCGCAGGGCTTGCTGATTGGGAACGACCAGGTGTTTGTGTACGGGGTCAGAATGTCCAGGGTGCCGTGGGTGTCTTTCCAGACTTCCTTCACGTCTGCGGGGACGATGAACGGGTTGTACGGCTTCCCCGCAGGCAATTCCACGCCGTCGAAGGGTTGCAAGTTGTCCTCGAATTCGGGGTACACAATCTTACTGAGCATGCCGCCGGGGTACGCGCCGTCGTTGGTCACGTGATCCACCACGTGGGTGTGCACCACCCAAACGCCGGCGTTGTCTTCACGGCCTTCTACGAGCACGTCGAACCGTTGCGCGGGGCCGATGGCGAGGGTGTCAACGAAGTAGCGGGCACTTGGAGGAATGGGGTTTCCGTCGATGTGCGTCACTACGAAGTCATGCCCGTGCAAGTGGATTGTTTCGAACGTGGTTCCGGCGTTGAGAATCCGTAACCGTATCACCTCGTCCGGTGCCAATTTGATGAGCGTATCGTCTCGTTTGAAGGTGTTCGGCGCTGAAACGCCATTGATCATGTAGGTATCCGCCGTGACGTCAATGGCGGGGTTTTGGCAACCCTGTTCCCCGGTGCTCGGGCAACCGTTTCCCGTGTGGTCTGCGTGGGGGTTGGCAATTCGTTCGGGAGTGGCTTCCACCAATTCGCGGCGGAGGGTGCCGAGGACCCAAATCATTTCGTCATCGTATTCGGGCTCCCATTCGGTTTCCTGGGGTTCCACGATGATGACCCCGTAGAGGCCTTGCATGACGTGGAATTGGGTGTCCACGTGGCAGTGGTACCAGAGGGTTCCGGCGCGAGCGGCCACGAATTCGTAGCGGAAGGATTCACCGGATTGCACGCTGTCTTGGGTGCTGCCTGGAACGCCGTCGCTTTCCCATGGCACGTATTGGCCGTGCCAGTGGATGGTGTGGGGGTGGACGTGTTTGTTTTCGAAGTCCACGATGACCGTGTCGCCTTGCTTCACGCGGAGGGTGGGGCCGGGGGTGCTGCAGGTGCCTTTCCATTCTTCCTGCGCCGCTTCCACACCGTCATCGGGCGGGTATTCCACGGCATCCACGCTGTATTGGTCGTTGGGGTTTGCTGCTTTGAAGCAGAAGGCCCACATGTTGGCGCCGAAGCCAGGGTAGATTTCCTTGTTGACCAAATCCTGCACGGTGGCACGCAGGTGCACGGTGTTTCCGGTCTCGCTCCAGCCTTCGCCGGGCTTGTATTCGTAGTCGCTTCCGATGCACCCGGCCAGCGTGGTCAAGGTGAGGAGCGCGAAGACGGTCCACTTCATCATTGGGCATCCAGCCCTGTGGTGATAGATAACCGATTAGGCATTTCGACTGCGCCCCCAATAAACGAATGGCTTGGGGCGGCCTCAGGGCACCAAAACAATCTTGCCCGTGGCCTCTCCCGACTCCATGCGTGCCTGTGCCTCGCGAATCTCGGAAAGGGGCCGCACCGAATCCACGATCGGGCGCACCTTTCCGTCGGCCACGAACGCAAGCGCCCGCTGCAAATCTTCTGGCGTCCCCATCGTGCTGCCAAGAATCTGGAGTTGTTTCCAAAACACCAGTTGGATGTTGGTTTCGGCAATCGGGCCCGTGGTTGCACCGCAGGTGACGAGGCGACCCCCGTTTCGAAGCGTGCGGAGACTCAAACCAAACGTGCGGGCCCCCACGGAGTCAATGACCACGTCGAAGGCCTCCTTGTTTGTGGCCTTGAACGCCGTTTTCCACCAATCCGCGTCCGCCTTGTAATCGATGGCCAAATCGGCCCCCAACTCCTTAGCAAGCGCCGTCTTTTCCGGCCCGCCGGCAGTCACGGCGACCCAAGCTCCGAGAGCCTTTGCCAATTGCACCGCGATAACGCTCACGCCACCGCCCGCGCCCACGATGAGGACACGGGAACCGGGGCCGACGCGGCCTTTTCGAAGCATCTGCATGGCCGTTTGGCAGGTGAGCGGCAGCGCCGCAGCGTCTTCCCACGACAACCCCGCAGGCTTCGGCAGCACCCGATTGGCCGGGACCAAACAGTACTCCGCAAGTCCCCCAGCGCGGGTTTCTCCGATGATGTCCGGGTGCGGTGGGATGATTTGCTCGCCGTCCGCGTCCGCTTCAAAATTCAGGCCCGGGTTGACCATCACTTCGTCCCCAATGGCCACCCCATTCACGCCAGGACCCAATTTGTCCACGACGCCAGAAAGGTCCGTGCCGCCAACGTGAGGAAGATCCAATCGCAGGCCCGGCCAGCCTTCCCGCACGAAGACATCCAATCGATTCAACGCGCACGCTTTCACGCGCACCCGCACCCAGCCCTCCGCGGGCTCGGGGTCAGGCAATTCGCCATACTCAAGGACGTCCAGGCCACCGTGTTCCCGGAAGAAGGCTGCTTTCATGCAGTGAAATGCGGAGGATTGCCTTTCAAGGCACCGATGGCCACGGAGCAGACCAACCACCAAACCGCGTGGGTTCCGCACCGTTAAGAATCCCGGAACCGATTTCGGTGCATGGATGCATGGCTGGCCCAGGAGCAACGGCAACGTTGGGTGCACGAACGAAAGTTGCTTCTGCCCCGCTTGGAGGAAGCCCGTGCCGCAAAGGAGTACATGGCTTCAGAAGTGGCGTTCGAACAACACGACGTAGAGGCACTTGAGGGTGGCCTGCGGGCTTGGTTCCTTTCCCGGCGCGGGAAATTGGAGGAAGCAAAAGCGCAGGAATTCACGGAATTGTGCAAGGCGCGTTCCCGCTTGCACGACCGAACTCGCATCGTTGAGCGATTGGAGCGGCGCCTCCGCGAACTGGACGAGGGCATCGCAAGCATCCCCGAAGCCCCAGTACCGGCACCTCGGCCCGAATTGGCGGCGGCAGACCTGGAGTTTGTAGACATTGAAGAGGCAAGAATGGCCGCGATGGAGGCAAAAGGGTTCGCGGCGACGGTGGAATATTGGTTGCAAAACGCCGCGGAATGGGGCGTTGCGGACATGCTCATCGGCGGCGTCTTGGTAAGCGCCGTGAAGTACGACCGCATCCGCCGAGCCCAACGGCACCTGGCGGAGCTGCAAGACGCGCTACGGGCACTGGACAAGGAACTTCAGGACTTGGGGCCCCTTCTGGAACGCCCCGGCATGACCGCCATGCAGGCCATTGACATTTTCTTCGACGGCCTCTTTGTGGATTGGATCGTCCAATCGGAGATCCGCGGGAATCAACAAAAGATTCAGACATTGCAAAGTGACTTGGACAAGCTACTTGTGAGCTTGGACGAACGGA
>JBMZMP010000074.1:0-2886 GCA_049619235.1 Thermoplasmatota archaeon | reverse complement strand
CGCGTACCGCTAACGCTCTTCCACGGGAACCCATTTGAGTCCCAGTTCCCCAGTGTAGTCACTGAGGGGGCGAATCAAGCGGTTGTCACCGTGTTGTTCGAGGACGTGTGCGGTCCAGCCGGCGACGCGCGCCAGTGCGAAGATGGGGGTGTACAAGTCCAAGGGGATGCCCATGGTGTAGTAGGAGGACGCGGAGAAGAAGTCCACGTTTGCGTCGAGGCCCTTTTGCTCCTTCACCGTTTGTTGGATCGCGAGGCTCATGTCGTACCACTTGGTGCTGCCACTTTGCTCGGCGAGGTCCTTGCTGAGGGCTTCCAGGTGCACGGCGCGGGGGTCGAGGGTCTTGTAGACGCGGTGGCCGAAGCCCATGATGCGCATTTTGTTCGCGAGCGCTTCACGGACCCATTCCGTGGTGTCCTTGCCGCTTTCGTCGATGTCCAGGAGCATCTTCATGACGCCGATGTTGGCGCCTCCGTGGAGAGGACCTTTGAGGCAGCCGATGCCACTGGTGACGGCGGCGTGCATGTCTGCGAGGGTTGCGCTGGTGACCCGTGCTGCGAAGGTGCTGGCGTTGAGGTCGTGGTCGGCGTGCAGGATGAGTGCCACGTCCATGGCGCGTTCGGCGGCGGGAGTGGGTTTCTCGCCGTTGAGCATGTAGAGGAAGTTGGCCGCGTGGCTGAGGGTTGCGTCGGGGGCGACCACGGGTTTGTCGCTGCGGAGGCGGTGGTACGCGGCGATGATGGTGCTCACTTGTGCGGTGAGGTTGCGGGCTTTTTCGCGTCCGGCTTCCACGGTGTGGGCGTCGGGGTCCGCTTCGGCTGCTGCGAGGGCGCTGACGGTGGTGCGGAGGGCATCCATGGGCGTCATGTTCTTGGCAACGGCGGTGAGGACCTCCATGGCGACTGGGGGGAGTTCTCGGCGGCCGGCCATGTCTGCCTTGAAGGCGTCCAGTTGCGCGGCGGTGGGGAGGTTTCCTTCCCAGAGGAGGTAGACGGTTTCTTCGAAGGTGGCGTTGGGGGCCAGTTCGTTGATGTCGTATCCGCGGTAGCTCAAGATGCCCTTGGCGCCGTCGATGAAACAAATGCTGCTTTGGGCTGCTGTAACCCCTTCTAGACCAGACATGATAACCACAAGTGAATATGTTCAGTTCGAGCGCGGACGAGTCCGGGCTTCGCGTAGCCGGGGATAGTCGCCCGCTCTTTATCCCTTTGATGGATGACGAACGCCAGCCGGCCACCGCTTCGGCAATCAACGCAGTGCCAAACGGCGGCGCCCGAACACAGATTCACAGCAGCTGACACGGCGGCAGCCGGTGCCGACGCAAGGACCACCTGCGCCCTTTGCGACTTCATTTCCTGCGGCAACTTGAAACAGCACCACCAAAGTCCGTCCCCCATGAACCACAGCGACAACAGCACCCTGCTTCCCGATGGCGGCGGGGGGTTCCTCGGGCTCGAAGGGTGGGCGCTCCAATTGTTCTGGACCGCCGCAACCATCCTCATCGGCCTTGGCCTGTTGAAGCTGTTCCGCAACGCAGTGGACCGATCCGCAAAGCGACTCGCCAAGTTACGGAAACTGGACGAGTACCAATCCAAGGTTGCCGTGGGCCGCACAAAGCCCATGAAAATGACCGTCTCCCTCCTGATGGCAGTCATCATTGCCATCGCCCTCCTTGGCATCTGGGACCTTGACAAAGCATTCACCGGCCTCCTTGCAGGAGCCGGGTTTGCGGGCATCGTGATTGGCATGGCCGCCGGCGACACCATCGGCGACGTGATTGCCGGGTTCCTGATCTTCTACAACAACCCCTTCGAAATCGGTGACTGGGTGGAAATCAACGGCATCCAAGGCATCGTGGAAGACGTGGCCCTCGGTGCCACCACCATCATCACATTCGACAACGAAAAAGTGACCATCCCGAACCGACTCGTCGAGGGGCAGGAAATCAAGAACTTCAGCACCCAACGCAAACTGCGCCGCCGCATCGTGGTGGGCGTGGAGTACGGCTCCAACCTCAAGGAAGCCCGTGAGATTCTGTGGAGCATCGCCATGAAGCACCCCAACACCCTCAACGACGTGGAACCCATGGTGGTCAACCTCGGCTTCGGCGCAAGCAGCGTGGACTTGGAAGTGCGGTACTGGGTCGAGCCCACCCGCCAAGGCGTCATGAAAACCCAGACGGAAATCATTGACCAAATCCATGAGCAATTCCGTGCGGCCGGCATCAACATCGCGTTCCCACACATGCAAATCGTCCAACCCAAACCATGGCAAATCGAAAACTAGTCTACGCCCACCGAGGCCTCAGCGCCGAACACGCCGAAAACACCATGGCCGCGTTCCGCGCCGCCGTGGAGGCGGGCTTCAACGGCATCGAATTGGACGTGCGCGCCACCCATGATGGCCACGTGGTGTGCCTGCACGACGCAGGCATCGATCGAACCACGGACGGCAACGGATTGGTGGGGGATTACACCCTCGATGAATTGAGTGAATTCGAAACCGCCGAAGGCCCCATTCCAACACTCGCCGAAGTGGCCGACCTCCCGATTCCACTCAACGTGGAATTGAAGTCCATGGACGCGGCGAAACACGCAGTCGCCGTGCTGCGTGGCCGCGCAGACACACTGGTTTCCGCAATCAACCCCAGCTACCTCACCCATTTCCAAACCCACGTGCCAGAAATCCCACGGGCGCTCATCACCCTCGGCCCGCCAGACGTGGAAGACCTGGACGCCGCCGCGGAACTGGGCTGCGTCGCCATCAACGTGGACCACGACTTCCTCACGCCGGAGGTTGCGGAAATGATTCGGGAACGGGGATTCGAAATCGGGGCCTGGACCGTCAACGACGAATTGGACGCCTTGAGCCTCGACGCAGACCACA
>JBMZMP010000073.1:0-7140 GCA_049619235.1 Thermoplasmatota archaeon | reverse complement strand
AAGATGGGCCAATATAAGAAACAGGCTCAGGAATGTGGCCGGTTTTTGCGCCAGGGCTTCAGGAGAATCCGCAGTGCCCGCACTTGGGTCGCTCCCCAGCGGGCACGATGGTGCGGGTGCCGCATTGGGGGCATTTGAGGTTGCGTTCTTCCGGGGCAATGGCGGGCAAGGGTTCTGCCGGAGTTGCCGGTGCGGCTTCCTTTGTGGCATCGGGCGCGATGGGCGTGCTGCGGGCCGTGGTGGCGTACAGTGCGACCAGTCCCACGACGGCGATGCCTGCGCCGAGCCAGAGGGGGATGTCCACGATGGCGCCGAGCGCAAACAACAGCAAGCCCACTGCGAAGAGGGCGCTGGCGCTGGTGGGAATGGCTCGGTGCATGGCCTGCAATGGGGCGCCGTGGAAATAGCGTTACCTGCGGCTCCTGTGTCCGTAGAAGGCCTGGGCGGCAAGCAGAAGGAACAGCGAGATGAATGGTGTCTCCGTCGATTCGCTTTCGGCTTGGTCCTTGACCACTGCGTCCCGCCAGGCTGGGCCTTGGTCCGAGGCGACGCCGGAGGTGCTGCTTTGGCTGGCGCTGTAGCTGTAGCTGGTGCTGCTGGAGGAGCTGTAGTGGAACGTTTGGCTGCTTGAACTTGTGGCGCTGGAGCTGCTGGCACTGGATGCGGTTCCCCCCGCGGTGCCTTCGGCCGCGTCGCCTTGGCTTGGCAGATCAATGGCACTGACCACCCACGACGTGTAAGGCGTGATGATTCCGTACGTGGTGGCAAGGGCGACGATTTGGTCTTCCAAGTCCACGTTTTCGAGCCGCTCCTCCGTGAGCCATGCGTTCACTTGCTTGGCGGCCCAAAGAGCATCCACTGCGTTGTGGGGGCTCGTGGTGACGGAGACGGTTTCAGAGATGGCTCCGTCGGGGCTTTCGCCTGTGATGGCGAGATCCCATTGCGCCGGTAGCTGCCCTTTGCCGACCACGTGCAACACGGAGTCGTCGTGGTAAATGGGCAATGGACTCGGGAACACGGAACTGGCTCCGGGGATGGTGAGTCCAAGGTCGCGAATGACGGGCGCATGGATGGTGCTGTACAGTGCCGCAAGCCGTGCTTCCAAGTCTTGCGTGCCGCGTAGAACGGTGAGGGTTCCGCCGGTTTGCACTGCGATGTCTTCCAGGAATGTTTGGTCTGCGTCCACGCCAATGGCGACCGTGTGGATGATGGTGTCGCCGGCCAGTTCTTCCACGCGGGCAAGAATCGTTGCGTGGTTGGTGTTGCCGGCGCTTGGCAATCCGTCCGTCACGAAGACGAGGGTGCTGAGTCGGTCGCCGGGCATGGCTTCCAAGGCGGTTTCGAGGGCTGCGTAAATGTTGGTGCTGCCCCCGGCAGGGACGGCTTGCAAGGCCGCTTGCCCGTCGGTGACGGTTTGGGAGTGCACGGTCAGAAATCCATCGGTCAATGGCGTGACTGCGCCGTCGAAGGTCCACATGGCAAACACGTCTTGTTCGGGCAGCAGAGGCAGGAGGCCAGCAAGGGAGTTGCGCGCGTCCTCGATTTTGCTTCCAGACATGGACCCGGACTTGTCGAGGACCAATGCAAGTTCCCGGGGCCACGCCTCCCCGCCCGTGAGGCGGAGGGAGAGCAGGAAGGATTCGTTGCCTTGCAGCGCGGAGGCTTGCCAGCCTTCACCGGAGACGGGCCACGCCACGTGCAGGTCAGGGAGATTGGCCCCCGTGATGACTGCCGCATCGCCTTGGTAGCTCACGGTTTGGCCGGGGAACAAGGCGGTGTCTGGCGCGTGCACGGTCACCATGGTTTCATCGGCGTTGGAGCGGGAGATTGGCAGCCAGTGGTGCCAGTGCCCGCCGCGCACCTCCACGGTCTGCACGAATGCAACGCGGAGCACTTGGGTTTCGTTTCCTTTCAAGCTGGAGCGGATGGAGATGGCTTCATTTTGTTGTTCTAGTAGCACGGCGGTTTGGCCGGTGGCTTCGGAGGCCTCGTAGTCCGCGCGCGCGTCTTCCGTGCGCTCCATGCGGCCTTCCAAGAATTCGTCCCCCGTGGTAACGTTCACTGCCAAAATCGCCGTTCCCGGCAGGGCCGGTAGAACCGCGTGGTACGAAGTTGCGTACGAATTGGGGTTCGCAATCGTCAACGTGAGGCGCGTGGTGGCAATGGAGCCGTCAATGCGAATGTCTGCTTCCAGGGTTTCGAAGTCCGCGCCGCGAACGAAATCTTGCACCACGCCGGGGTGAATGGGAACGTACTCACTCGCAGATGCGGTTGCAGCATGCAAAGAGGAAATCAACAACAGGAGGGCCAGCCAACGCATGTCTTTGCATCAACCCCGCATGTAAAGGGTGTTGGGAAGCGTTGGGGAAATTGCCAACCATCCTCCTTGGGCATTGGTTGGGTTTCAGAAAATTGTGGAGGGGAAGGGGAAAAGAACGGTGTAAGCGGTGCTTACTCTTGCTTCAAGGTAACTTTGTTACTCTTGCTCAGCGAGCGCGCCAATCGACGGCATTTCATGCCGCCGAGAAGGCCACTTGCCGCAAGGCAACTTCGTTACTCTTGCTCGGCAAGTGCCCCAAAGTGGTCGCTGACGGGCTTGCTGCCTGCCTTGCTGACCTTCATGTTGACTTGCACGATTTCCGGGGTCACGGTGTTGCCCCGGATGGACTTGCGGAAGCGCTTGCCGGGGGCGTTGACGGGGTGGAAGCCGGTGCCTTCGGTGAGCATGAGGCGGGCGCGCTTCGTGCCTTCAAAGTCACGGCGCATGGGGAAACCGCTGCCGTCGGTGCCGCCAGTGATTTGCAGCTTGTAACCGGGGAGGTTTGCGTTGATGCCGTCGATGACGTCACCGATTTTCTTGCCGGTGATGTTGTCTGCGTGGTGGCCGGTCACTTCAAAGTTGTAGGACTTGCCGTCGGTGTCGTTGATGACGAGTTTGTAGGTTGCCATGTTGTTCAATCCTGTACCTGGTATAGCGACCGAAGTCACAGCAATGGCTGCTCCCGCAGTTGCAGGGGCGCTTCAGGTACAATGGGTCCGACGATGGGCTTTCTTTAAACCTTGCGCGCAAGCCAAAGGAGGGCCACGAGACCAACCAACGGGAATGCGAACGGCGTCTCCTCGCTGAGGGGTGGCTGTCCGGTGGGGTTGCCGTCCACGCCGGTTCCCGCCGCTTCCGGGATCCAGCTTGGCGCGTTGGCGGTGCCCCATTGGTTGGTCAGGAGGGGGGTTTGGGCGCGGGTGGTGCTGCCGACGAAGATGGGGTTGTCGCCGTCGTCGCTGAGGATCCAGCCCAGTTGTTGGTGGTGGCCGACGCTGTTGGCTTGCTTGTCTGTGTCGAGGCGGTGCGCGGCGCCGGTTTCGAGGTTGAGGCGGTATGCATGGAATGCGGCCACGCCGGCCATGTTTCCGTTGATGCTGATGGAGGGTTCCACGTATTGGCCGTCGTTTTGGAACGTCCAATCCCAGTTGGGGCCGTCTTGGCTACGGATGGCCACTCGCACGGTGCCGTCCATGAGTTCCACGGCGCCCACGGTTTTGCCGTCGTCACTGATGGCAATGCGGGGGTAGTCCATGTCCAAGTCGTACTTGGTGGTGGTTGCACCGAAGACGATGAGCTGTCGGTCGCCGCTGGGCTCGTTGGGGAACGTGGGGTTGCCTTCTTCCCAGCCGTACCGGGCCCATGTGGTGCCGTCGGCGGAGAGCACGTCGCCCCATTCGTGGTCCCACGCGGGGCGGCTGATGGTTTGGCCATTCCAGTTGCGTGCTTCCCCGGCAAAGAATCCGCCGTCCCATGCGTAGAATGGGCCGTCCACTTCCCATTCTTGTCGGAGTGTGCCGTCCGCGTTGAGGAGCCGAACGTAGCTGGTGCCGCTGCAGTCAGCGCCGAGGCCTTCTTGGTGGAACGTGGCGATGCGGGTGCCGTCAGGGTTGAAGGCGGCTGCGGGGAAGAATTCCAGGTCCAGGTCCGTGGCGGCGCCGGTTTCCAGGTTCACGAGGAGGCCGCCGTAGGTGCTGGTGGTGGCAAATGCCTTCGAGGAGATGTCGAGTCCACTGTAGGGTGCATCCAGGAGGCTGCATGCGGATGCCGCGGGCAGGAGAAGTAGCAGGACGAGCCATTTTCGCATGGCCTTGCATCAAGCCCGGGGTTGAAAAAGGGCTGAAAATGGTGGGAAAAAACCAACCAATGGTTACGGGGGCTACGCGATTTGGTCTTTCACTTTGCGTGCCTTGTCGAAGGGCTTTCCGAGCCGTTCTTCGAGGTACCCTGCCATCCAGTCCTCGAGGGCGCGGGGGATGGTGTGCTCCATGTCGCAGGCTGCTTCGTGGGCTTCCGCGTGGTCCATGTTGCACACTTCTTGCAGGAACGCTTGCATGACGCGGTGTTTCTCCAATTGCCGCTTGGCCACGACCCGGCCGGCGTCGGTCAAATTGACGCCTTTGTAGGGTTCGTACTCGATCATTTGGAGCTTCTCGAGTTTTTGGATCATGTCGGTGACACTGGCTGGCGCCACGGCCAATTGGGTCGCGATGGCGCCGGTGCGGGCGATTTTGCCGTCCAGCTCGATGCGGTAGATGGTTTCGAGGTATTCTTCCATCTGTTCCGTGACGTCCACGGTGCTTGACTGCCCCGGCTCCATTTGACTACTTCCCCGTGATGACGTCCCGCATGCGGGGGCGGTCTGGGAGTTCGGTGAAGCCGCGGCGGAGGGCGATGCTGATGCCGTCGAGGGCAAGCACGATGATGAACAGGACCAGGAGCAGCGTCATGATGCGGTCGTATTGGTAGAACTGCATGTATGTGCCAAGCAGTTGCCCGATGCCGCCTGCGCCGACGAGGCCGATGACGGTGCTGCTGCGGATGTTGTATTCGAACATGAACAACAGTTGGCTCCGTAGGCTATTACCTGCCTCCGGGAGCATGACGTGCATGGTTTGTTGGAATCGGTTGGCGCCCGTGGCTCGGATGGCGTCGAAGGGGTCGCGGGGCAATCCTTCGAAGGCTTCGTATTGCAATTTCGCGAGGTAGCCTGCGGTGTAGAGGCTCATGGCGATGACACCGGCGAGGGGGCCGAATCCGAGGAGGATGACTGCGAAGATGGCCCAGAGGATGCTGGGCATGACGCGGATGCTGGTGGCGATGAATCGTGGCACCCATGCGGCGCGGGGGAACATGTTCCGGCTGCTGAGGATGCCGAGGGGGAGAGCGAGTGCGAACCCGAGGAGGGTTGCGAGGATGGCGATTTGGATGGTTTCCACGAAGCCCGCCCCGAGTTCCGGGAGGATGGACCAGTCCAGGGGGAACGCGTTGTCGAAGAACCACTGGGTGCTGGTGGCGATGGCGCCGGGGCGAAGGGATTGGAAGTCGAGGCCCCAAATGGCCCAGAGGACCACGGCGGCCAGCAATACGATTGCCCAGCCTTGGAGCACCGCTTTGACATCCCGGTTCATGGCTGTATCTCCTGCAACTTGCCGCCTTTGACTTGGAAGACCCGGTCGGCGAGGAGGAGTGCGTGGTCCATGTGGTGCTCCACGAGGACGAGGGTCATTTTGGTGCGGGTGCGCAACCGACTGACCGCTCCGGCGACCACGTTGACGCTGTCGTGATCAAGTTCTCCAAGAAACTCGTCGGCGAGGAACAATTTCGGCTCTTGCAGAATGGTCCGCGCGGTGGCCACGCGGCGTTGTTGGCCGCCGCTGAGGTTGCGTACCTTGGCGTGCGCGTGGGCTTCGAGCCCCACTTCCGCGAGTGCTGCGGTGGCTCGTGCCACGAGTGCGGGGTCTGGGATGCCGAAGAAACTGCGCCAGGGGGGGGTTTCGTGTAGGCCACCTTGCAGGACGTTTTGGAGCGCAGTGGCGTGGCGAACCAGCCCGAGGCGCTGCGGCACGTACCCGATGTCGCCCGGTTCATGGCAGTCGGTTTCAAGTTGCCCGCCGAGCGGCGGGAGGAGGCCGGCGAGCGCCTTGAGGAGGGTGCTTTTGCCGCCGCCGCTGGGTCCGAGAATCGCGATGGCTTCACCCGGTTTGACGCGCAGGTTCACGCTTTCGATGATCGCGTCGTCGTATCCGAGGGTGAGGTTTTCGCAGCGAATCACGGTTAGGCCAGTTTGTCGTCGATGTATTCGCTCATGCCAGGCACGTTTTGCAGGTTGGTTGCGTACGGGCCGAGGTAGGTTTCCGTGTCGTTCACGGCGACCAAGTGGTCTGCTTCTAGGACGGCAAGCACGTCGTGGCCGGCAGGGAGGTTCACGAGTGCGGTTTGCACGGCGTCGCGGGTGGCTTGGTCCACGTGCGCCCCGACCATGACGGGGTGGGTGGGGACGCTTCCGAACTCTTGCAGAACCACGTATTGGTCGAGGTCGAGGCACCAGCTGGCGGCGTCGGTGCCGCAGTAGTCGGTTGGCGTGGTGTCTTTGACGAATGCCACGGAGCCGGCGCCTTCACTGAGGCATTGCAGGGCGCCGTTGTAGTTGTAGTAGAGGCCGTCGGAGGCGGGGATGATGGCGTCGCCGAAGAAGGTCTTGACCACGGCGGGGATGCTGCTGAGTTCGTCGGGGTGGCCGCTTGCATCGGCGTAGCCTTCTCCAATCATCCAGCCGAGGGGCATGAACATCCCGGCGCTTTTCTTGAGGCCGGTGTGGCAGCTGGTGGTGCCGCGTAGTTCTTCGAAGGTGGTGATGCCGCTGTCGGCGCGCACGATGGCGTTTGCGACGTAGTGATCGCGGCCGTCGCCGTTCACATCGGCGGCGATGGCGTCCATGTCAAAGGTTTGCCAGCCGAAGAACCCGGCAACTGCGTCTACGAAGGCGATGTCGGCTTGGCCGTTTCCGACGGCGAGGAGGGCTGCGTCTGCGTTGTCAACGTGGAAGAGCGTCACGGTGCGGCCGGTTTCGGCGGCGAGGTATTGGGCGATGAGTTGCGGGTTTTTGTCTCCGTTGAGGTCGTCGTCCGTGAAGGTGTATGCGATGCGGATGTCGTCGTTGGAGACGCATCCGCTGAATGCAATCAATGCAAAGGTGGCGGCGGCCATCAGCGCAAGGTTTCGGGTCATCGAAACTTCGCCAGTTTGGCGAGGTATATAGAAATTTTCGGGCCCCCGAAAAATCGGCGTGGGTCTGGCGCAGACCCGCGCGGCTACGG
>JBMZMP010000072.1:0-7164 GCA_049619235.1 Thermoplasmatota archaeon | reverse complement strand
CCCGCCTTCTTTTTCCATTTTTGAACGCAGTGAAAAAATGAAAAAGGAGGCCGCTCGAGGGCGGTATGCCCTTGAGCCTCTCGCGAAGCGGCATCTGGTTTGATGCCACGGTCCCGAACTCTCACCATTGACATCTCCACCCATTGGCCCATTCAAGGGGGTCCCGAAACGGTGCGTGGCGGCGGCGGTTTGCGTGGTTTCGGTGAACTCTCCGTTTTCTCCTGATGCAAACCACCTAATTGTTTTATAGGGGACCTATCTCGACGAGAATTGCATTGGTGATATCGAGCATAGGCTACGCCATCTCGAGTCGCCCAGCCGACAGGAGGGACGCCTCCAACATGGTGAAATTGAATGACTGAGGAAGACCGCCGGTTCAACGTGCTCAACCACGTCAATGTGCCACTACACGAAATTGTGCCTCAAGAAGAGGAAGCAACGGTTCTGGACGCGTACAACGTGACCAAGGACCAATTGCCGAAAATTCTTGTCACCGACCCCGCAGCAAAAGCCGCCAAACTCATTGGCGGCGACGGCGAAACCGGTGCCTCGGTCGGCAACATCATGAAAATCACTCGCGAAAGCCCAACTGCCGGCGTCCACGTGGCGTACCGTCACGTTGTCTCTGCCCTCTGAGGACCTAAAACATGCGTGAACTCGTCGACGCGTTCTACACAGAACGCAGCATTGTCAACCACCACCTGGCCTCCTACAACGACTTCCTTGCACACCGCATGCAGCACGTCATCGATCACATTCGCATCGGCGATGATGACACTGCAGAACGCGGCATCGTGCAAACGGACATTGAAGGTTTCTTCATCCGTCTCGGGAAAGTCAGCGTAGCCCGCCCCGTGGTCAAAGAAGCAGACGGAAGCCTGCGCCCATTGACCCCAATGGAAGCTCGCCTTCGCAACCTCACATACCAAGCCCCTGTCACGTTGGAATTCATTCCCGTGATCGATGGCGTGGAGCACGAACCCGAAACCGTCCAAGTGGGCCGCCTGCCCATCATGGTCAACAGCAGCCACTGCAACATCAACCGCACCATCGTGGAAGAAGCAGAAGGTCGCCAACTCACCGATGATGAATACAAAGCCAAACTCGTCGAAGTGCAAGAAGACGCACTCGACCCCGGTGGATACTTCATCAGCAACGGCACCGAGCGTGTCCTCATCACCAGCGAAGACCTGGCACCCAACCGTGTCATGGTGGAACGCGTGGCCCGCTACGGCAACCACGTGGAACTCGCCAAAGTGTTCTCGCAACACGAAGGCTACCGCGCCCAAGTGGTCGTGGAACGCAAGAAAGACGGCGACCTCATGGTCACCGTCCCAAGCGCCAGTGGCCAAATCCCCCTCGCCATCCTGCTCCGCGCACTCGGCATGGAAAGTGACGAAGAAATCGTGCACGCCATCATGAGCAACGAGCAAATGGAACCCTTGATCCTAGGCAACATCGAATCCGCGGACCAAGAATACGGTGTGGCAAGCCGCGAAGACGCCATTGGCTACCTCGGCCGCCGTCTCGCCGGTGGACAAGCCAAGGAATACCGCGTCAAGCGTGTGGAAGCCCTCATGGACCGCAACCTCCTGCCCCACTTGGGTCAAGAGCCCGAAGACCGCATCACCAAGGCCATCTTCCTGGCCCGCATGGGACAAAGCGTCTTCGAACTGTACCTCGGCCTCCGCGACACTGACGACAAGGATCACTACTCCAACAAGCGCCTCAAGCTCGCAGGCGACCTCATGGAAGACCTGTTCCGCGTCAGCTTCATGGCCCTCTGCAAGGACCTGAAGTACCAACTGGAACGCGCACACGCTCGCAACCGCGACGTGAAAATCGCCACCGCCCTCCGCGCAGACGTGCTCAGCCAACGGTTGCTGCACGGCCTCGCCACCGGAAACTGGGTCGGCGGCCGCGCCGGTGTGTCCCAACTCTTGGACCGCACCAGCAACCTCGCAAGCCTCAGCCACATGCGCCGCGTGACGAGCCCGCTCACCCGCAGCCAGCCTCACTTCGAAGCACGTGACTTGCACTCCACGCAATGGGGCCGCCTGTGCCCCAACGAAACCCCCGAAGGTCCAAACTGTGGTCTCGTGAAGAACCTCAGCTTGTGCGTGGAAGTCAGCGAAGGATTCCCAGAACGAGAAGTGGAGCGCGTGCTCCGCGACTTCGGAATCCGCCCCGTGGAACGGGACGCCCCCGGCACTGCCATCTACCTCAACGGTGACCTCATCGGTCTCCACGAAGATGCACCCGACCTCGTTCGCCGCATCAAAGAACGCCGCCGCGCCGGACTCCTCAGCAACGAAGTCAACGTCTACCACGACGAAGACTCCCGCACCGTCCTCGTCAACTGCGACGCAGGCCGTGTCCGCCGCCCACTCATCGTCGTCGAAAACGGCGTGATGAAGTACACCCCAGAAATGCAAGCCGACGTCAAAGAAGGCCGCATGATTTGGGGCGACCTCGTCAACGAAGGCGTCATCGAATACATCGACGCGGAAGAAGAAGAGAACCTCTTCATCGCCGTCAACGAGAACACCATTGAACACGACCACACCCACTGTGAAATCGACCCAATGATCATTCTCGGAATTGGCAGCAGCCTCGTTCCGTACCCCGAACACAACTCCAGCCCCCGCATTACGATGGGAGCAGGAATGGGTAAGCAAAGCCTCGGCTTTGGAAACAGCAACTACCGCATGCGCCCCGACACCCGTGGCCACTTGTTGCACTACCCACAAATGCCCCTGACGCAAAACCACGCGGGCAAGTACATCAACTTCAACGAACGCCCCGCTGGCCAAAACTTCACGGTCGCAGTCATGAGCTTCCACGGCTACAACATGGAAGACGCCATTGTGATGAGCAAGTCCAGCATCGAGCGAGGCCTAGGACGCAGCAGCTTCTTCCGGACCTACAGCACCGAAGAACGCCGCTACCCCGGTGGCCAAGAAGACCGCTTCGAGCGCCCAGACCCCGAATCCCGTGGTGTGCGCCCCGAAGAAATGTACGCCTACATTGAAGAAGACGGCCTCATCAGTCCAGAACGCCCCGTCAACGGCGGCGACGTTGTGGTCGGAAAGACCAGCCCACCCCGCTTCTTGGAAGAACCCACGGATTTCTTGACGCCCCAAAAGCGCCGCGAAACCAGTGTCACGGTTCGCCACGGCGAAAAGGGCAGCGTGGACACCGTCATGCTCACCGAGAGCGTGAACGGCAGCCGCATGGTCAAGATCAAGGTCCGCGACCAACGCATCCCCGAGCTCGGCGACAAATTCGCCAGCAAGCACGGACAAAAGGGTGTCGTCGGTCTCATCGTACCCCAAGAAGGCATGCCCTTTGACGAATTCGGCATCACGCCTGACATCGTCATCAACCCACACGCCATTCCAAGCCGCATGACCGTGGCCCACGTGTTGGAGATGCTCGGCGGTCTCGTCGGCAGCGAAGAAGGACGATTCATCGACGGCACCGCATTCGGTGGCGAACCCGAAGAATTGCTCCGCGACGCCCTCCTCAAGGCAGGCTTCAAGAACAACGGAAAACGCCGCATGCACGACGGTCAAACCGGCCGCATGTACGAAGCAGACATCTTCGTTGGCTGCATCTACTACCAAAAACTGCACCACATGGTGTCCGGCAAGATCCACGCCCGGTCCCGCGGTCCCGTGCAAATCCTCACCCGCCAACCCACCGAAGGTCGCGCTCGCGACGGTGGTCTCCGGTTCGGTGAAATGGAACGTGACGCATTGATTGGCCACGGCGCAAGCATGGTCATCAAGGACCGTCTCCTGGACGAGTCCGACCACACCATCCAATACGTGGATGCAAAGAGTGGTTTCATCGCCATGCTGGACCGCCGCGGCTTCTACCGCAGCCTCCTCAGCGGCGACGACGCAGAAATCTACCCCGTGGAAATGAGCTACGCGTTCAAACTCTTGTTGGACGAACTCATGGCCATGACGTTGGCACCCCGGCTCAAATTGGAGGCCCTTGTTTAGGAGTCATTTCATGCAACAAACCAATGCACCCAAGAAAATCGGCCACATTGAGTTCGGCCTCCTAAGTCCAAAGGAACTGCGCCAAATGAGCGCAACCAAGGTCATCACCGCTGACACCTACGACGATGATGGTTTCCCCATCGAAATGGGTCTCATGGACCCCCGCCTCGGTGTCATCGAACCCGGCCTGCGCTGCAAGACCTGCGGCCAAAAAGTCGGCGACTGCCCCGGCCACTTTGGCCACATCGACCTGGCCATGCCGGTCATCCAAGTGGGCTTCGTTCGCACCATCCGCGACATTCTCCGCGCCACCGACCGCGCCACGGGCAACCTCTTGTTGACCGAGCGCCAACGTGAAGCCTACGACGAAGAATTCGCCAAGGCACACGCCGCAGGCCAAGACACCGGCGCGCTCACCAAGCGCCTCGTCAAGGAATGCAGCAACGTCACCGTCAGCCCCCACAGCGGCCGCGAACACGGCACCATCGACGTGGACAAACCCACCACCTTCCGGGAAAACGGTCACAAATTGACCCCCAGTGAAGTGCGTGAATGGCTCGAAAAGGTCCCCAACGAAGACCTGCCACTCCTCGGCCTCAACCCCGAAGTGTGCCGCCCAGAATGGATGGTTCTTACCGTCCTGCCCGTGCCACCCGTGACCATGCGCCCAAGCATCACCCTCGACAGTGGAGAACGCTCCGAGGACGACTTGACGCACAAGATGGTGGACGTGATTCGCATCAACCAACGCCTGCAAGAAAACCGCGACGCGGGTGCACCCCAGCTCATCGTGGAAGACTTGTGGGAACTGTTGCAGTACCACTGCACCACCTACTTTGACAACCAAACCGCCGGTATCCCACCGGCCCGTCACCGCAGTGGACGTCCCCTCAAGACCATCAGCCAACGGTTGAAGGGTAAGGAAGGACGGTTCCGCAGCAACTTGAGCGGTAAGCGTGTCAACTTCAGTGCACGTACGGTCATCAGCCCCGACCCCAACCTCAGCATCAACGAAGTGGGATGCCCCATCCAATGCGCTCGTGAATTGACCATCCCGGTCCGCGTCACGGCTGCAAACTTCGCCCACTGCCAAGAATTGATCCTGCGTGGCAACGACCCCGAAGCGCCACCTGGCAAGTTGTACATCCCTGGTGTCAACTACGTCATCCGCGCCGACGGCCGCCGTGTGAAGGTCACCGACAAGAACGCCGAAGAAGTGGCCAAGCGCCTCGACCTCGGCTCCAAGGTGGAACGCCAACTCAACGACGGAGACATTGTTCTCTTCAACCGGCAACCCACCCTGCACCGCATGAGCATGATGGCCCACAAGGTGCGCGTCATGCCCGGCAAGACGTTCCGTTTCAACCTCCCCTGCTGCCCGCCATACAACGCGGACTTTGACGGGGACGAAATGAACATGCACATCATCCAAGGTGAGGAAGCCCGCGCCGAAGCAGAAATCCTCATGCAAGTGCAAGAAAACATCCGCAGCCCCCGCTTCGGTGGCAGCATCATTGGTGCGATCCACGATCACATCAGTGGCAACTTCTTGCTCACTTGGAACTACCAAGACGGCAGCAAGCACGGTGCCAAATTGGCCCTCGAAGACGCAACCCAAGTGCTCGCACGTGTTGGCTTCAAGGGACAAACCCCGCCCATCTTCGAAGAAACCGACAGCCGCGGCGAAGTCCGCAAGTACGTCTGGGGCAAGCACCTCTTCAGCACCCTCCTGCCAAAGGACATGAACCTCAGCTACCGCTGTGCCGCCTGCCCACCCGGCATGACCGAGGAAGAAGCCAAGCTGCCCGAAAACGACTACTGGGTCGTCATCGAAAACGGTGAACTCATCCACGGTGGCATCGACGAAAAGAGCATTGCTTCCTTCAAGGGCGCCATCCTGGACTGGATTGCACGGAAGAAGGGCAACGCCGAAGCACGCAAGTTCCTCGACAAGGTCACGAAGATCGGCAACGGCTTCCTGACCCTCCGCGGGTTCAGCACCAGCATCGACGACGAAGACATCCCCGAAGCTTCCACGAAGAAGATCACCGACTCCGCGGAACGCACCCGTCTCCGCGTGGCCGAACTGGTCGCTCAATTCGAAGAAGGAACCCTGCAATCCTTGCCCGGCCGCACCGCAGCCGAAACCTTGGAAGCAGAAATCATGCGCGAAACCGGTCAAGCACGTGACCAAGCAGGTCAAATCGTGTCCGGTGACGTGGGTATGCGCAACAGCGCGGTCCTGATGGCCCGCTGTGGTGCACGTGGTTCCATGCTCAACTTGAGTCAAATGGCCGGCATGGTCGGACAACAAGCAGTTCGTGGTGAACGTATCAACCGTGGCTACGCCAAGCGCACGCTGCCTCACTTCCGCTGGGGCGACCTCGGAGCCAACGCAAAGGGCTTCGTGGGCCACAGCTACAAGCAAGGCTTGACCCCCACCGAGTACTTCTTCCACAGTATGGGTGGTCGTGAAGGTCTCGTGGACACTGCAGTGCGTACGAGCCGTTCCGGTTACATGCAACGCCGTCTCATCAACGCCCTTGAAGATCTCAAGGTGGCACCTGATGGAACCGTCCGCAACACCGCTGGAACCGTCATTCAATTCCAATACGGAGAAGACGGCGTGGACCCAGCCCGCAGCCACGGCGGCGACGCTGTGGACTACGACTGGGTGTTCCACGAAGTGCAAGCCCGCAAGACCAAGGGAGGCAAGAAGTAAATGGTCAGCAAACAAACCATCAAGAGCTTCATCAACACCTACGGGTTTGACGAAGAACTTGCCAACCGCATCGCCGAAGCAGGCTTCACCGTCACCAAGGCCAAGGCCGCTACGAAGAAAGACTTCGAAGAAGCCGGTTTCCTTGGAAACGAATACGAAGACATCAAGCTGAAGCTGCAAACCGGAACCCGGGACCAAGCAGCCAAGCGCGGCACCCGCCGCAAAGCCGAGGACACCCGCGCCTTCGGGGACTACATCGTCCGCATCGACAACCGCGACGAAGCCCTCCTCAAGAAGGACAAAATGCTCATGGAGCACGTCTCCAAGCACGGCGTCACCCTGTCCCAAAAGGTGGTTCGCACCCTCGTGGACATGTGCGAAGAAAAGGGACTCGGCAAGGACGACCTCCTGTTCGCCGGCGAGCTCGCAGCG
>JBMZMP010000071.1:0-7284 GCA_049619235.1 Thermoplasmatota archaeon | reverse complement strand
ATGCTGCGGAACCCGGAGGAATATGATGCATGGTACCATCGGCGAAATGGCGTCGAAGGAAACAATGACACGTTGAAGTCAACGGCTGGACACTTGCTTCATTCGAAGGCTACTGACTCACAGCGCCTGGAGCTGCTTTGCAGAACAATTTACCACAATCTGCGAATGCTTCACAGGGAACAGTTTGTTTCGCCAGGCTTCGTAATTGACTTCGAGGCATGCCTCCATCTGCTTGCTAAGAGTCCACGCAAATCCTGGAAGGAATTGGTGGTTGAATGGGAAATCAAGGCCCCTGTGGAGCGAGTGGTTGCCGGTGGACGGCAGAGGTAAATTTCAGAAATTGTGCATTGGCTACCGGAGCTTGAGGGGGCAATTGGGGGCCCGGGGGCTCGGTGGCGCCGTTGAATACGCACAAGTCGGTAGACAAGACCCAGAAATTCCCCAAACCGTGTTTGCTTTTGCGACCGGAGGCCCTGAACCGGCCATTTCGATTGCTCGGTCGTCCATCTCCATGCCCTGGGGCCTCTTGGCATCGACTAGCCTGCGACGATTGTGGAGCATCTTCCGCTTGGTCCCGTGAGGTACTACTATTTCGTGCGTACTGCCGCCAACAATTGCTCTTCATCCATGCCTTGTCGTACTTTTTCTGCAACAATTACGTAAATGACCACCTCAAACGCAATCACGAATGGAAACTGCAGAATCGTCATTTCCAATGAGAATGGGCTGCTCCAAATTGCCCACAATTGTAAGCTCCACAAGAATATGGGGAGCCAGATCCAAGGCGAAGCCTTCTTGATCACTCGGATTGCAAATGATGCCTTAGAAGTAGGATTCATTGAACACGCGGCCCCGTACTTTCAAGGCTTCACGGACCAAATCATTGTCTTCCACGTGGTACTCAAGTCGCCCATTTGTTCGCTTCCTGGACAGGAATCCATACTTCTCCAATTTCCGCAAATGCCAACCCACTGTGCTGATGCCGCAACCGACGCCGTCAGCTACTTCCTTCATGGTGCTAGGCTTTTGTTCCAGCAATTGGAAAATTTCCCAGCGCAGCGGCAACGCTAACAATTGATCGGGCTCCACTCTACGAGACATGGTGCAAATCAGTGGCTGTGTCCACCGTACAACTGGGCAACCAGCTCAATCAGGAACGTAAGGCCGTAACCGACCAGGAAACCAATGACCACGATGTATCGGAACTTCTTCGATTGCAATTCTGGGAGCAACTCCGCGAGGGCAATGAAGATGAACGTGGCAGCCGCAAGTGCAAGCAAATGAGGCAAGGACCCATCCACATTGCTGAAGGCCAATCCAAGCAGGCTTCCAATGGGTGTTGCAATCGCAAGGCCTGCAACGGCCAAGAGAACTTTCGTTTTCTTCCAGCCTGCCGCGAGGAACACGGTTGCAGCTGCGAGGCCGTCAGGGAATTGGTGCAGCAGAATCGCTGAGCTAGCAGCAAATCCGACTTCGCCACCGGCTGCAAACGCACCGGGCAATGCCAGGCCATCCACCAAGCGGTGGAAGAGGAGCGCACCAAAGGCAACCATGGCGAACCGCGAATTGTGTTGTGGTTCTTCTTGGTGTTCTCCGTCATGGTCATGGCCATGGGTGTGCGTTTCACCAAACAGTTGCTTGGCACCGTAGAGCACCAATACGCCGATGGCAACTGTCCATGCGATGTTGCCTCCACCTTCCTCGATTGCTTCCGGAATCAAGTCCACAAGAGCGATGCTCAGAAGCAACCCTGCGGTGATTCCAAGGAACAAGTGAAGGCGCGTGGGGTTGAGTCCTCGTCCAAGGAGTGGCAGAATGGCGGCTGCCATCGTAACGATGCCAGCACCAATGCTAATCAGGATGACGTACAGGGGCTTGATGGGCTCTTCATCATCATGGCCGTGGCCATCGTCCATTTCGTCTTCAATCAACTCAAACGTCCGGAAATCGAAGCTGTGGACCTTGCTTTCTTCGTTGCAAAGAATCCCAACATCCGTTAGGATTGCCGGAATGGAGCCCGTTGTCTGAAGGCCAATTTCAACTTCGAACGCTTCATGGTTTCGTTCGATTCGAGGGATTTCAAATGCAAACACGGCGGCTTCAGGGATGGAGGTTCCCTGTGCATACTCGATTTGCTGCAAAAGTGGCTTTCCGTCTGCCTGTCGAATCGTTGCGTCGACGCGGAATCCAGTGCCACCGTTGCCGCCTTCCGTAAATGGGAGTGTCAAAGCGATGGTTTCTGATTCTACATGGTAATCGAGGCCGGTCAGATTCGCAATGAATTTGATTTCAGCTGTTGGGGTTTGGAAGTCAATTGCCAGGCATTCCACTTCAGCACTGGGAACAGGGAGGAGAGTTTGGTTTCCATGAAGAAACAAGTCCCCGGAAGTAACCACTTCTTGTTCAAAGAACGAATCGTGAAGTTCCTCTTCCTCGTCATGGTCGTGTGCTTGCCCAAGGGCCACGGGGGCCAGGAGCAGTAGTAGAATGGCAATTTGTGTCTTCATTGGTTTCCTCCAAACTTGAGAAGCCGCAACGCATTTGCTACGACGATGAGTGTGCTGCCTTCGTGGAATACGATGGCAATTCCGATTCCGGCCAGGCCGAATAATGCGAATGGGATGAGGAATGCGATGGTCCCTAGGCTTGCAAAGAGATTTTGCTTGATGATGCGGCGGCTCGCCTTGCTGACTCCAACGGCGAATGGTAGTTTTTCGAGGCTGTCTGCCATGAGTGCGACGTCTGCGGTTTCCATGGCCACATCGGTTCCCCGTGCAGCCATTGCGATGCCAACTGTGGCACTGGCCATTGCGGGGGCATCATTGATGCCGTCTCCAACCATGGCAATGGGGCCGTCTGCTTGGAGTTCCCGAATCTTGGCTACTTTTTCTTCAGGGAGTAGGTTCGCGTGAACGGTTTCGATGCCAATCTTGTCGCCAACTGCTTTTCCAACGGCTTCGTTGTCTCCGGTGAGCATGACGACGTTGATGCCTTTGGACTTCAGGGTGGAGACGATGCGTTTGGCTTCTGGCCGCACTTCATCTGCAATGGCAATGGCACCAAGAATCAACCCTTCTTGTTGGACCAGAATGACGGTTTTGCCTTCGCCTTGCAGGCGGGAAACTTTGGCGCTCCATGCATTTGTAAGCGTGAAAAGGTCAGGTTTCCCGATCAGGACCGCCTTGCCGTCCACGGTGGCCTGGAAGCCGTTCCCGGGAAGTGCTTTCCCATCTTCACCGGGAGAAAACGTGACTCCTGCCCCTTCGGCGTAATCCACGATTGCCTCCGCCAAGGGATGGCTACTTGCAGATTCTGCGGAGGCAGCCACACGGACCAAAGTAGGTACATCGTCTGCGACCACATCGGTCACTTTCGGCGTGCCTTTGGTGAGCGTCCCCGTTTTGTCAAATGCAACGGTTTTGACGGTTCCAAGATTTTCAAGGTGAACGCCGCCCTTCAGAAGAATTCCATTTCGGGCCGCTTGCGCAATGCCACTTAGGACCGCCGCGGGGGTACTAATGGCAAGGGCGCATGGGCTTGCGGCAACTAGAATGGTCATACCGCGGAGGAATGCATCACTCGGCTTCAATGCGAGCTTCAAGAGAATCGAATCCCCGGTTGCGAATGACAGGATGCTTGGTACGGCGATGACCAATGCCACGAAAATTAGGCTAATGGGGACGAAGAATTTGCTAAAGGAATCCGTGAAGCGTTGGCTGGTGCTTTTCTGGGTTTGCGCCTCTTGCACCATTTTGACGATGCGTGCAATGGTGGAGTCCTTGGCAAGCTTCGTGGTTTCAATGGTAAGGGTTCCTTCTCCGTTGACGCTACCGGCAAAGACCTTCGAGGCGATGGTGACGTCAACGGGGACGCTTTCTCCAGTAATTGCCGCTTGGTCAATGGTGCTATTGCCTTCTGCAACGGTTCCGTCCACTGGTAGGCGGTCCCCGGCGCGGACGATAACGTGATCCCCGACTTTTAGGGAAATGACTGGAACTTCCTTGGTTCCGCTGGCGGTTTTCAAAAGCGCTGTTTTCGGAGTGATTTCTCCAAGAGCGTGCATGGCGTTGCGCGCTTTGTCCATGGCCATGTGTTCAAGGGCATGCCCAAGGCTGAACAGGAACAGGAGGAGCGCGCCTTCCGCCCATGCACCGAGGATCGCAGCGCCAATTGCCGCGACAACCATGAGGAATTCAATGTCAAATCTGAGTTTGAGGGCTGCTTTGACGCCGTGTTTGGCTGCGTCGTATCCGCCGAAGCCAAAACTTGCGAGGTAGATGGGGATGATCCAGCCGAAGGGGGTGGGGGTGAAGGTTTCTAGTAGGAACCCGATGAGGAGCAGTGCACCGCTTGCGAGCGCGGCCTTCATGCCTGCACCGTGGTCGTGTCCGTGGTCGCCGTGGTCGTGTCCATGGTCGTGGTCGTGTCCATGGTCGTGGTCGCCGTGGTCGTGGTGAGACTCGTGGGCGTGAACTTCATAACCTAACCACTTGATTTTCTTGCGGATTGTCTTTCCAGAAACCTTCCCTGCATCATACTCGACTCGAATTTTTTCTGCAGCAAAGTTGACGACGACAGAATGCACCCCGGCCATGCGACCGACAACGTGCTCGATGGTTCGGGAACAGTCGCCACAATCCATCCCGTGGAGATCCCACGTCGAGTGCTGAAACTGCCCATGCAGTTCTCCTCCGCACTCCTTGACCTGGCGTTCCAACGCATCCAACGTTAAGAGGTTTGAATCGTAGTGGATGCAGAGTTCTGCCGAGTGCCCTTTTCCGGCCACGTGAACCAAATGCACGCCGCGGCGAGTGGACAATGACTCCACAAGCCTCGTGGAACAAGAATCACATTCAGCCCCCTCTGGAAGGATGAGGGGGATGTTCATTTGCAATTTGGACCCGTCCTGATGCACGCTACAATCGCCCGGCGGAAGCTCGCCCGACTTCTGACCCGGAATCGTATGCAGATGGTGCTCGTGGCTCACGGGTTCTCGTAGGGAATCGGGTACATGAACCGTGTCATAACGAACAAGCCTGCTGCCAGCAGCGCGACTGGCGGGATTGGAGTCTCTAGGGCTTCTTCCGAGCTCACGACGCGACCTGCCATGCCTTCATTTTGGAATGTTGTGCTCCAATATTCCGTTGCCCCCGCGTTTGGAACAAATACGCCGAAGGTTGCAATGCGCCCGCCATCCACCACAGGAAACTGTTGTCGATCCCCATCCTCAAATCTGAAGTCGGTTGGGGCTGAGCCTCGGTTGACGAAAGTGATGTTGTAAAACACGGCCGGCTGCAACACAATCGTTGGATTCTTGCCATCATACCCGCCGACTTTGAAGTAGTACCCATCATCATCGTACGCTTCCACGTACAGGTGTTGTTCGCCCTCCCCATGTGCAAGCGACAAGGGAGCCAAGGCCAGGGCGAGAAGCAATGGAATCAAACTTTTGTTCATATGTGGCCGATGGACCTGCGTTGAAAAACGGCACTGCTAAACAACCTGTTCTTTGTTACTAAGTGCTGGTCAAATTGACGCGGACGTCTTTGATTCTCGTAAATCGATCAACCATTTCATGGATCCTTGCCCCGTCGCCATGAACCACGAGTACGTCAAAACACTGGTGCTCTCGGTGGTTGTGAATACTTGTCTGAATCTCCGATTGGAATTCGTGCACGATGCCGTGCACCTCGTCCTGCCTCGAGTCCGCATTGTACACCAGCGTGATGACCGCATCCATTTCCCCACCAAATGCGACTCGATGGTCGGCAATGAATCGGTACAACGCATCCCGGACTGCGCTTGACCGGCTGTCATATCCGAAATGAGATACCATTTCGTCAAATTTGGCGAGGTCGGGGCCGCTGACCGAGATTGAAATTACGACCATCACCTTGCCTCCAGGATTGCTTCGGTCGATTCCATTGAGGCCTCGTACCATTTGCCGTTTGAAAACAGTGCAGGAAGTTTGATGGCTTTCGCAAACCTTGTGTCCTCGCGAATTTGTTGCGTCCAATCCTGGGTGTAGATGCATTTCTCCAGTCTGGACGTCTCGGGCAGTGGGAGGAGGAGATTGTACTCCGTCGCATATAGCAACTGGTCCATGGTGTCCCACGTGGATTTGTTGCCCCCTTTCTCAAGGAATGCCATTCGGTTCCACTGGAGCCAGTGTTCGGGGAATTCTTGCCATACGCAGTGGCCAATTGCTTCTGGGAACTCTTGGGGGGAAGCTACGTTCTTGATGATCAACGATCGATTGTTCTCTAGAATCATGTCGATTGTGCCGGGTAGTGTGAAATTGGTAAAATCGTGGCACGCGTCGCAGTTGTAGGATTGAAAGAGGTAAACTTCGTCTCCTGCTCCGAACTTGGGGCCGACAGGGTTCGGTTGGTCTGGTGGAGAATCAACAATTAGGGCGGCTCCAACCAAGGCCACGGCGCTCGCAACGAGAATTGCGAATCTTGGATCATTCATTTGTTTGGCCTGTGGATTCGATTGCTTCGAAGAGGCGGAATCTAGCGTCGGACATTTTCATGCCAGTTTTTAGTTGGCCGGCCGCTTCAAGTCGCTTTACTGCGGAATACAATGTTCGTCGTGAGAACCCGGTCATGTGCATCAGTTCAGGTATGGTGGTTAGGCCGTTGGATTTGATGCAGGAAAGCACCCGCGCATCGCGAGCACGCGTTCCTCGGGGCTTCGGGGCCATTTGACTTTGATTCATTAGAGTACTACCGATTGCCCCGTGGGGTTAAGGGGTGTGCTAAACAACTTGGGTTTTGTTAATACGAACCGGAAGTCTTGGTTCCCTCTGATTCTGAACGGGATTGCCCTGGCAGGCAGCCTAGCGAGCGCAATGGTTCGTTTGCACCCGAATCTTTCTACCAGTGGCTACGCACCTTGACATCTATCGGCAAGCAGTGTCCTGGGTGTTTCAAAGCCGATTCACTGGCTATGTTCCGTAGTGTGGGTCGTAGCTGGGATTTCCACGCATGACTGGTGCCTTTGCAAGAATTTCGTCCACCTCCGCCTGTGTGTATTCTCCGACTAGAATCACGAACGCGTCTCCATTTGCAGGGGAATTTGCATTCAGGGCTCCGATGCCAACGGACTCGAATTCCGTTTTCTTGGCACTCCACTGTTGTTGGTAGACGTTCACGGGGCCTTCGTATGTGCCCGCGGAAGGTCCGTGAGCGTTTCCGAGAATCAGGCTTTGATCGGTCACTTTGGCATCTAAATGATCGAATGCTTCGTTCCAAGACACGCACAAGTCACTGGGGTTTGGGT
>JBMZMP010000070.1:0-7318 GCA_049619235.1 Thermoplasmatota archaeon | reverse complement strand
CGCGTCAACCCACGCCCGAATCACGCCGCCGGCTTCTCCGTCATCATCTGGAAGGGCAATCGAGTGTTGGGTCCAGGGCAGGGCGTCCAAGTCTTTGAGGTCAAATGAGACGTTGTAGAGCAATCGATGGGTCGGTTCAATACGGAGCCCGGGGTCCGTGTCACGGACCAAGCAAACAAGCAGGCTGTTGTCCTCGTCCCGTCCCGTATTTGCGGCGTGATCGAGGGCGGTTTGGTACCGGTGGTGGCCATCGGCAATCACCACGGTGCGGTCCTCGAATTGCGCTACAATCTCCTCCACCGCTTCGGGTCGGTCCACGCGCCATACTGCGTGCTCGAGCCCTTCTTCGTCGGTGAACCGGCACAACTCCTCATGGGCGTTGCTGCGGAGGATTTCGTCCACCCAACCGCGTTCGTCGCGGTACAGCATCCAAATGGATTCCGTGTCCGCGTTCGTCGCCGTCTTCAAGAACAAACGGTCCGCCTTTTTCTTTTTCAACGTCATCTCGTGGCGCCGAATCTCCGTGTACGTGGGATCCAATTTCAAGCGAGCAAAGAAACCGGTCATGACGCCTTGGTCGTGGCGAATTTCGTACATGTACAGCGCCGGCTTGTCATCGCGGACAAACGTGCCATCCTCGAGCCAAGCATGCAACCGGTCCCTCGCCCGTTCGTACTTGTTGGGGCCTGCGGGGAATTCGCCGTCGCCGTCGCGGGGCTCCGGGAGAATGATGTGGGTGATGTTGCGGGGTTCCTGCCAAAAAACGCGCAATTCATCGTCCGGAATCACGTCGTTTGGAGGCGACGTCACCTTGGACAAGGGAATGTTGGCGTTGTAACGGACGGCGCGAAACGGCGCAATGGCGACCACGCTGCGCGACCCAACCGCGCCGACTTAGGCTTTGGGCTGTTGTTCGCCACTGGTGCCCCAGCGGCCAGCCACGTGTTCGTCCCGGTACCGCAAGTACCGAACACCGTTCTTGCGGGCAATGTCTGCGATCCGTTCGTCGTCTTCCTTCACAATCCGCGCCGGGGTTCCCACCGCTAGGCAACGAGGTGGGATGGTCATGCCCATGGGAACCACGCAACCCGCGCCCACGACCGCTTCTTCTCCCACCACGGCGCCATCAAGGACCACCGCGTTCATGCCAATCATGGCGCTCTTGCCAATGGTTGCGCCGTGGATGACGGCGCCGTGGCCGATGGACGCTTCCTCGCAAATCACGGCCGGGTTGCCTCGGCTTGTGTGGACGACGCAGCAATCCTGTACGTTGCTGCCGCGCTCCAACGTGATGGGTTCGATGTCACCGCGCAGCACCGCGTTCGGGCAAATGAAGCAGTCCTCGCCAACTGTCACTTGTCCCTGCAAGACCGCGCCGGGGCCGATGAGGGCAGAGGGGTGTACCTGTGGGAAAATGGAGTCCGTTGTCATAAGGCTGAAATGGAGCGCCCCCTGATGAATCATCTGATGAAACGGCACATTGGCCTGGCACTGGCCATGGTCGCATTGGTCCTTGCGGGCTGCACGGACGACCCGGAACCAAAAGTGGACGACCCGGACGCGGTTTTGAACGACCCCGACAGCTACTACGCGGACCACTACTGTGTCAAGAACGACGTGACGCCGCGGGAACTGGCCCCCGACGCCAATGGCAACCCCTGGGTCATTGGCGATTGGTGGACCTACAGCCTAAAAGTCAACGGTGAAAACCTCGGCAACACCAAACTCACCTACTACGCGGACCAAGACTTCCAAGACGGCGTCCCCAAGCACTACATGGTCGGCACGCCCACTCGGGAAGAAGCGCTCCACCATGCCTTGTACGGAGAAAACCCCGTCATTGGCCGCGTGCACCGCATCCTATACAGCCCACACGAATCCGGCGCCCACGCGGACATGTTCAACTTCCCGCTGTGTAGCGGCAACAGTTGGACCACCCACTTCTACGGCACCCCCTTCACGTTCACCGTGACCGAATCCGGCGGCGTGTACACCATGCGCGGCACCGCCCCAGACGGCTCCACCGCCATGCACACTTTTGACCCCGAAACCAAGTGGTTCACCCGCATCCAAGTGAACCGTGCCGACGGCTTCACCGTGGACATGCAACTCCAAGACACCGGAAGCGGCGGCAGTGGTCCGGCGTACTTCCTGCGTGGACAAAAGGACGAAGTCGTGGACGTGGCAAGCATCGGAAACGGCTTCACCATTGACCGTGCCCCCGGCGGCGACGGCCCCTACGACACCATCGGCGCGGCATTGGACTTCGAGCGCAGCGGCACCAACCGCGTGGAACTGCACCTGCAAAACCCAGCCGGAGAAAGCGTTGCATGCGTCGGGTACGACGGCTCCGGGCTCGCTGGCGGCGGGGAAACGTCCTGCGCCGAACCGGGCAGCATCTTCGAAGTGGACTTCGTGGACGGCAACTGGAAACTGGTCGTCGTGCAAGCAGGCATCGGCAACAGCCAAGTCAGCGGCGAAGCCCGCATCGTCAGCATTTACGACCGATCAGTTGCCTGAAACAATTTGGATTTCGCCGCGGTGAATCGTCAACCGGTTCCCCTGCGCGTCCTCTGCGTGCTCAACGAACACCTGTAGCCACGCTTGGTACACGTCCTTCTCGTCCTTGCTTGCCTCCATGTGGGACAAAGCGGACCGCGCTTTCTCGTTGGTGGCGAAGGCGGCCAAGTTGGGTGCCTGCACCGCGAAGAACCGGTCCTCTTCGTGGTGGCGTGGCTTGAAAATGGGTGCCAACGCCAGCCCCGCGGCCAAACCGCCCAAGTGGGCCCAGTACGCCGTGTTGTCCAGGGGGGAAAGGAATTGCAAGTACAGAATTTGCATCAAAGCGAAGATGATGGCCGCAACCACGACGCGCATCCGCACGAAAATCATGATGATGAGAAGCGGCAGAGGCAATGGCAAAACCACGCGGGGGTAGCTGCCGGCGAAGGCTCCAATGATGCCGAAAACGGCGCCGCTTGCACCCATGAGGATGATGGTGTCGCCCCACGAAGAAACCACCTGTGCAAGGGACCCAAGCATGCCGGCGATGAAGTACAGCGCCGTGAATCGACCAGGGCCGATGCGTTCCTCAAAGGGAAATGCGAAGGCAAAGAGCACAATGAGGTTTCCAAACAAGTGGTAGAAGTCGGCGTGCACGAACATGCTCGTGAACAACTGCACGAACGCAATGGGCTCGGCTGCTGCGAGCTTGTCTGAGTGGAGGCTCAATTCCCGTTGAATGGTGGAGAGGCCGTCGGATGCACCGGGGCCAAAGGAGCTGAGGATGAAGACGAAAAAGTTGGCCATCATCAACGCCCCGGCCGCCGGAATCTTCCGAGTCACGGCCACCGCGAGGGATATGAAAATCAGGCCAATGGCCATCCAAGAAACTGGCTCCATCAAAATCTCCGAACAAGGGTGGCGACAAACGCCACCACCAAAAGCATTGGCACTTGGGCGTCCTGCTCGTCCGCCAAAAATGCGGACTCGAAGTATGAAACCGCGTGGGGGTCCGTGAGCCAAACGGACACTTCTCGGTTCTCGGCGCGGCTCGCGTGATTGCCGTTCATGGACCCAAACCACACAGCATCGTCCATCAAAATGGCCTTGTTGTGCAGTCCCGCCACTGGCTTGCCCGGCCAATCGGCGTGGGGGCTCACGTGCACCTTGGCGTCCGGGCCTAGCAGTGCCGCAAACCGGTCGGGTTGACTCCAGCCTTGTCGGTTGGATTCCCAGGAGCCGATTTGCAGTTGCTGCGTCCAGATTCGAGTGGAGTTGGCCACTTCGTCCCAGATGAAGCCAAGCGTGTGGTCCGGGGACACCAGCGGGCGAACCAGAATTGGCTCGTCCAAGTGGAGTGGCTCTGGCGTGGGCCGGGCGCAGCATCGAGGCAATGGTTGCGCCGGAAGCGCGCCCACGGGTTCCCAGGCCGTGGAGTCCCAGGCGTCCCGGTCCGTTTGCATCCAATCCCAGAACCAATCCGCCATGGCGGGGGAATGAAACGCGCCGCCCCAGCCCCGGTTTCCGTCGCCCCGCTCCGGCATGCCATTGGGGCTTGCATTTTCCGACTGCACGACGACCCAGTCGTCCGCGACCAACACCTTCAGGTGATGGTATCGGTAGCGACTGGACCCCGGTTCCACCACGTCAAATCCGGACGCTGCCAACGAGTCCAAGGCCCATGCTCGTTGCTGCAACTCCACTGGCTCCAGGCCAATTGCGTGATCCACCAGCGCCGCCCGCTTCGAGGCGTTCGTGGAGAGAAGCGCGTCCACCACCCACGCTTGCCGAAGGTCGTACATGTGAATCGCAACCCGGTCCTGCACGTCCGTGAGCACGGTTTCCCAAACGGCGCGGCCATCGGGCCAAACAAACAGCCAGCTTTCATCCGCAACAAAGGACAAGGGTGGCAGGTGGGACTCCCCGACTTTTTCAACGCGGGGCCCCGGCGACGGCCGCACGATTTCACCAAACACGGTGCGGTTCCACGACAGACTGGATTCGCCGCCGGGGCATTGCAACCGGGCCGTCCCCCCGTCGTCGGGCAGTCGAATGGGCGCTTCCAGGTCTGCGCGCATGTCCAACGCCTGCCACGCGTCCGCATCACGGGTGACCCAAAATTCGCCACTGGGGCCAACAACACCCTCCAAAGGAACGCCATTGAGCTCGCAACTCTCCAAATTGGCTCCGGCCGGCCCAATGGCCACCGCATCCGCTTCGCCTGCAAATGGCACCGCTCCAATCAACAAGGCCGCCAAGAACCACACAACACGCCCAATGTTTCCCCTTACAAACCAAACCCTTTCAAGCCAAGGCCTGTCCAACGAAAATGCTACCCGGGACCCCCCGGGACCATGGGCATGTAGTCTAGCCTGGATAAGGCCCTGGCCTCCTAAGCCAGCTGTCGAGGGTTCGAATCCCTTCGTGCCCGCTTTTTCGGCGTCGCCTCGGGTTTCCTCCTATGGGGCCGCCGTAAGCTTCATATGCGCCATCAAGTCGTGGACGACCTACAGTCCAAGGCGGACACCCTACCCAGGGTGCGCGCCCGACACAAGAGGTCATCTCAATGCCAATTCGTTCCAAAGGTCTCCGAAGCAAGACGCGCGGCGTCTTTACCAAGCGCCCCCGCGACCGCGGTGTCGTTGCACCAAACGTCGTTCTCCGCGAATTCCCAGTCGGCGCCCGCGTCGCCTGCGTCATGGAATCCAGCCAACACAAGGGCATGGTCCACAAGCGCTTCCAAGGACAAACCGGCGTCGTCGTCGGCAAGCAAGGCGAAGCCTTCCTCGTCAACATCAAGCACGGAAACAAGCCCAAGCAGCTCATTCTCCGCGCCGAACACATCAAGCTGATGGAATAATTCCATGGATGACATCATCCTCGACGACATTGTCGAAGACGGACGCTTGGTTTCCCTCGCCGAAGTCAAGGCAATGCTCGAAGAAGCGCAAGAAAAGCGTGAAGAATTCACCTACGAGCAAAAAATCGCGTTCGAGCACGCCACCCGGTTTGCTCGCATCGACGTGGACACGGCCAACAAAATCATTGACGAAGTGAAGGCCGCATTCCCTGCCGTGGACGAAAAATACGCGTACAAAGTGGCGGACCTCTGCCCACAACACCCCGATGACGTCATCGCCGTGTTCCAACGCAGCGGCCACGATTTCACCGACGACGATGCCCAAAAGGTCATCGCCATCGTCGACAAATACTACGTGGCATAACCATGGAAGACTACGTTCACATTCTCGATTTCCTCCCCAATGGGCGCCCCGACGCGCCCCACGCCCACAAGGAACCCACCTTGTTCGGCGTTGGCGAAGACAAGTTCACGCTCTTCGAATTGGTTCCCAAAGCAGGCGTCAGCTTCACCATTGGTGACAAGTGCTACGTGGGAAAGGACGCCGAGAAGCGAACGATTGTGCAAAAAATCCGCAGCCGCGTCAAGTACGATCAATTGACGCCTGCGGCGCACGGCGAATTGCCGTACGTCATTGAGGACATCGTGAAGGCAGACGAACCACGGTTTGTGGCTTTCTTCAACGAAGCCCCCGCCATCAGCGTCCGCTTCCACGCCTTGGAACTCCTTCCAGGTGTTGGCAAGAAGACGGTGGAACACATCACGGGTGAACGCCGCAACGGCAAATTCACCAGCCTGAAGGACCTGGAAGAACGCGCTCACATCCAGCACCCCGAAAAGGTGATTGTGCAGCGCATCATCAAGGAACTGACGGACGAGTCCGAAAAGTACCGCGTGTACACGCGCCCGCCACAAGCGGAACGTGACAACCGCGGCTACCGCCGCCGATGAGCGGCCCAACCAAGAACAAGGCCCTCGGCCAACATTTCCTGCGTGAGCCTCGCATTGCTCGTCGCATTTTGGAAGCGGCCAACCTTGAACCCCACCATCGCGTGCTCGAAATCGGCCCCGGGGGAGGCGTGCTCACGGAGGCGCTCTGCGAAGAGGTCGCGGAAGTGGTTGCCGTGGAAGCGGATGACCGATTCGCGGACCTATTGGAGGGCCGTTTCCCCAATTTGACTCTGGTGCGCGGCGACGCGTTGCAGGTGGACTTGGAAGCCCTTGGCCCCTTTGACCGCATCGTGAGCAACTTGCCGTACCAAATCAGCGGCCCCGTGACGGCCCGGTTTCTTGACCTGCACGCGGCGCAGGGGTGGGGCCATGCGGTGCTGATGTACCAAAAGGAATTCGCAAACCGTTTACTCGCGGGCCCTGGCTCGAAGCAATACGGGCGCCTGTCCGTGTACACCGCGCGCTACTGCCAAGTTGCCAAAGTTCGGGATGTTCCGCCGGGTTGCTTCGAACCCCCGCCCAAGGTCCACTCCACCGTCATCACCCTTACTCCCCACGAGGAGCCACCGTTTGAGGTGCGCAACGAGGCCGCTTGGCGCCGCATCGTCGATGGGGCGTTTTCGCAGCGGCGAAAGCAACTCAAGAACACGGTGCACGGCGTGGAGCTTGGCGAGTTGGCGACGCTTCGCCCCGAGCAAGTGACGCCTGCGCAGTTTGCGGAGCTGGCCAATGGAGCATGAGGGCGTTTTCTACGCGACTCATCGGGACGTGTACGAGCCAAGCGACGATTCGTTTCTGTTGGCTCGCGTCGTGAAAGACCATGCAGGCCCAGGTGTGCGGGTGCTTGAGGTGGGTTGCGGAACAGGCCTTGTTGGCTTGACCGCAGCAAAAGCCGGCGCGGAAGTGACGTTGACGGATGCGAATCCGTTTGCCGTGGAGCTTGCCCGCCATAACGCGAAGGAAAACGAGGTCCGCGTCGAAGTGGTTGAAACGGATCTCCTTGCG
>JBMZMP010000069.1:0-7323 GCA_049619235.1 Thermoplasmatota archaeon | reverse complement strand
TCTTTGGCTTGCTCATGATGTACATGGCCACCAAGAGCACACCGAGGACGATGAGCGGGTAGGTCATGTCATCCATGCTGGCTGGGCCGTGGGCACCGAAGACCATTCCGAAGAGCATGGGGATGCTCATCCAGGTGTTGGCGCGGCTGGCGAGCACGGCGCGCTTCACGAGGGGCGCGTTTTCTGCACCAAGGGCTGCGGCGTCGCCACCTTCGGCGATTTGCCGAGGATGACTTGTTGGGCGGGCCAGATGACGAACCAGACGTTGATGGCCATGATGATGCCGAGGGTCATGGCAATCATGATGCTGTAGAGTTGGGGGTCGCTCCAGACGAGGCTGAGGTCGTCTGCGGTGCTGCGCTTTGCCTCGAAGAGAATGAGACCAAAGAGCACCGTGAAGAGGGCTCCGTAGCGGAACCACCATAGCGTCTTGAGGGTGATGTTTGCGGTTGCCTTTTCGCTCATGTCCACGCTGAAGGGCTTCTTCATGTCAAACTTCAGGAGGGGCAGGTTGACGAGGTTGAAGAAGTACAGGAGACCGATCCAGGTGATGCCGGCCAAGACGTGGAAAAAGCGGAACAGCGTTTCGTAATCAGCGAGTGCCATGGGTCCGGTATTGGCCCCGGTATTTCAAACCCCGCGAACCATCAGCGCTCGTTGCCCATGGAACCAGTGGAGCCTGCCGGGCAACGCGGGTCGCCAGAGAGGACAAAAAGAAACAAGAAAAGAAGCCGCTGGCGTGATTTGAACACGCGACCTGCTGATTACGAATCAGCTGCTCTACCAGCTAAGCCACAGCGGCGCATTCGCGGCGAGAAAGGTCCCCGATATAAACGCCGCGACCGACGGCAACGAAAACACCCTTAGAGGAACGGCGAGTGAAGCCCTCGTGCAGAAGGTCAGCGTCATCATCACGGTTCGCAACGAGGCCAAGCACATTCGACACCTGCTGGACTCCTTGGTGCCCCAGCAGCACTTGCACGAAGTCATCATCGTCGATGCCATGAGCACCGACGCAACATTGGAACGGTGCAAACGAAACGACCTGCCCATCAAAGTTTTCCAACAACCCTGCACGCGGGGCGAAGGCCGCAACATCGGCGCCGCCCACGCCACTGGCGACTACCTAGCGTTCATCGACGGCGACTGCATGGCCAACGCCAATTGGCTCCAAGAACTGGTGGCGCTTGCAAGCCCAGACACGATCGTCGCTGGCCGTACCGTCATGCTCGGGTATTGGGCTTTTACGACGCTGCACCGCGTGGAGCTCCCCCACAAAGGAAGCGACACCACATGGCCCAGTTGCAACCTGCTCTACCCACGCCGACTCTTCGAAGAACTGGGCGGATTTGACCGGGCATTCATCACCGCGGAAGACATCGACCTCAACTACCGCGCCATCGAAGCCGGTTCCCAATTGGTCCACGCCAAAAACGGCATCGTGTATGCCCGAGCCCGAGACTCCATCACGGGATTCTTGAAGCAAGCATACTGGAACGGCTACGGCCGCAAACAACTCACTCATAAACACGGGGGTTTGTGGCACCAGTACAAGCTGCGACAAATGATTCGCTTCAACGGATCCTTCTGGGGCATGGCCCGCATGGGAATGGGTTTCTTGGGCTACATGCGCGCAAAATTCACTCGGAACCAACATGAACATCGCGATTCTCATCCCGACCCTCAATGAGGAAGAGGGCATCGGCCCCACCCTCGACAGCGTCAACGTGGAAGCCTTCAAAGCAGCCGGCCACGACGTGCAATTTGTCATCGTCGACGGCAACTCAAAGGACGCAACCCGTGCCGAAGCGGAAGCACGTGGCGCCACCGTCATCGTGGACGAACGGCGAGGGTACGGCCGGGCGTACAAGACCGGCATGGAGCAAGTGGACGCGGACATCATCGTGACGGGCGACGCGGACGGAACCTACCCGTTCGACGAGTGCCATGAATACGTGGCACACCTCCTCGAGAACGATTACGAGTTCCTCACGTGCAACCGCTACGCCGACCTTGGGCCCGGCGCCATGAGCGCAAAGCACCGCCTCGGAAACTGGGTGTTATCGACAACCATGCGGGGCTTGTTCTGGGTCAAAGCCAAAGACAGCCAAAGCGGCATGTGGATCATTCGCAAGGAAGCACTCGCCAAGTTGCCCATCCAGGACCTGCCGGACGGCATGGCGTTTAGCCAAGAAATCAAGATTGAAGCGTTGAAGCGCAAAAACATTCGAGCCGCGGAGATTCCGGGCCGACTGCGGGCACGCCTCGGCGACGCAGTCATTGAGTCGTGGCGCGATGGGTTTGGGAACTTGGTTGCCCTTGTGAAGAAGCGCTTCACGACGAAGTGGTAAGCTCCGCATCCATCCCGAGCAAAACGGAAAGTTCCTCGTGCAACGCCTCGATTCGGCGAAACGGTTCCATGAGGTTTTGGGCGCGGTATTTCCGTTCCAAGAAATCCATCCCCACTCGTTTGGGGCCGCTACAAAGGTTGTCTGCGTGCGCGACAACCTTCTCTTCAAGTGTCACAGGCACATAGCCACCGGGCGGGAGCCCCAGC
The DNA here is from genome assembly GCA_049619235.1 of Thermoplasmatota archaeon. GTDB lineage: Archaea > Thermoplasmatota > E2 > JACPAO01 > JAHFTW01 > JBMZMP01. The sequence goes on along the minus strand of JBMZMP010000069.1, from coordinate 4,766 downwards.
GCTGAGGCTTCCTCGGGCAGCAACCCTGCGCCGGTGTGCCGTTCCACGATGTGCACCACGAGGTCATGGACGCCTTGTGCCCGGAGCCAGTTCGCGCCGAGATGTGCATGGGTTGGGTCTTGGGTTTGTGCTCGGCCCACGTCGTGCAAGATTGCCCCGACGGAAACAAGGGCCCCATCCACATTCACTCCTCTTTCTTGGAGCTTCGTCGCCATCGCGACTGCGACTCCATGCACCAATTGCACGTGTGCCTCCACCCAGGCGGGGCAGCCCGCTTCATGGAACAATGCCCAGGCTTCACTTTCGGACAGGGGCAAGCTCATCCAACCGGGCACGGAGGGATCCAATGATGGCCTTGTTGCTGACCGGGTTCATTTCCTCGCGGCAAATGGGGCATTGGAATTCCAAATCCAACGCGTCTTCGAAAATCATCCGCCGGTGCAATTCCTTGCAGCCGTAGAACTCATGGGTTTCCTCGAATTTGAGTTGCCGTTCAATGGACCTGGCCTCTTCCTGCCATTTCCGTTTGTGGACAAGGCCAATTTCGGGCAAGTCCGTTGCCCAGTGGAAGGTCTCCCAGCCCTTTGTGTCAGTGGATTTTCCGTACTCCAACGCATGGCCACCCATGAGTTTGTACAGGATTTTTCGGACCGTGCTCGGCTTCTCTTCGGGGTGTCCTTCGAGGATGTCCTCACCCGTCAACGGTTCATGGTCCTTGATGTACCGAAACAGTTCCAGCCCCGGCTCTCCAGCGAGGTCGCGGAGGTATTGCTGCACTTCAGGATCTTCCAGTTTGGGTTGCCAGTCAAGGCCACGGACCATGGATGTCGAACTGCAAGGGGCTTGAAGAACGATTGCTTACTGTTCGTCCGTTTCCACCACACCCGCGGCTCCCCGTTCCTCGATGACCGTTTTGCCTTCCGCGTTTGGTAGCACCTGGATTTCCGCACCGTCAAAGGCGTCCTGTTCCCAGGCACCGTCCCGGAGCCGATCCATGACAAGGGCCAACGCAGCCACCTCGGAATGGGGTTGGTTCCCAACGGCGAGGTTTTCGTCGGCCAGCCGGTACAACTCCCCTGGCACCTTTTCGGCGCCAACAACGATGAGGACGTCCGTGCCACGGGCTTTGATGTCCGGAATGGCCTCGTGCATTTGTCGCCCGTACATGGTCAAATGCACCACTTGGCCGCCAGATTGTTTCCAATTCTTCACGACCGATTTCCAACCCGTGCCATCTTCAATTTGAAAGTCTCCCCCGAAACGCTTTGCCAAGTCGGAGACCGATTGCACCACGTTTTCGTCTTCTTCGGAAATGCTTGCTTTCCGCGCGCCGAGGGCCCGAGCGGTGAGGCAAACGTGGGTGGTGATGCGTTTGTCACGCTGTGGGCGGTGCCCGAGGCGGAGCACTTCGATGTTCATGGAGCCTCCATTTGTATGTCGACTTGCAACGTGTCCCCGTCTTGCGCGGGCAAGTGATCGCGGAGGCACATGGGTGCAATGATTTCCAGTTTCGTCGTGTAATGGGTCCTGTTGGGCACGATGGCGGCGCATTCGATGCCGTTCACGGTTGCCGGGTGGCAGATGACGCCCCCGAATGTGCGGCCCTCTGCTTGGAATCCTTCAATCACGTGAACGGGGCGTTTCTTCAGAAACTTCAGCTTGTTTGCTTCGGCGCCAGACAATGCAAGATTGAGCGTTCCAGGGTATGGTTTCCATCCGAGGCATGCTTCGAATTGGCCTTCGTACCCGGGCCGGGAAAGGTAGTAGCGGCCTTCGCCGAGGCCCGCTTCCACGGTGCCTTCCATGTGGAGCGTGGATTGCAATTCAAACAATCGTTGGTAGAGAAGGTACTCGTCTCGGAGCACACCGCGCCCATCTTCCGTGATTTGGATGCGTTGCTTTCGGGTGCCCATTTCTCGCTGGATGAGGTTTTGGTCAGTGAGTTCGATAAGGCGCCGGGAGCCGGTTTGTTGGCTGACCTCGATGAGGTTGGCGAAGTCTCCGCTTGCCAATTCGATTTGATCGTCCAATGCACCTAGCAGTGCCAATTGCTTCAGGGCTTCCACGTCCGCCGGTTTGACCACGAGCTTCGACTCAGAAAGGGGTACTTACGCGTGTCCCTTCAAAGCGCTGCAGCAACGCATCATACAGCTCCTTTCGATTTCCCTTCGAAAGATTGGACATGCGTTGAATGATCAACTCGGGCGTGGAGCGGGCGAAGTGGTTCAGTTTGGGGCACCGATCCACCACCAATTGGTGGTGCTCATCCAAGCCAATGGCTTCGATGCCATCCACGCGGACGGGGGCCGTTGCGTGGGCAAGGACTTGCTCGGCAAGGTGGGTGACGATGATGCCCAATGAGTCCGTTCGGCTCAATTGGTCCATGAAGAATCCAAGAATTCGGCTTGCTGCTTCCAATTCCGTGACCGCTTCCACTTCGTCCGCCAGGACCAGACGGCGCTTGTCTCCTTGGACAATGGGAAGGAAGCCCCGGAGGAACGTTTCGAAAGCCCCTGCATCAAGGCCCTTGCCTGCGGTCACGAGGTGCAATTCTTGCACCCAAGGCACCCGGCAATCCATCGCAGGCACGGGGAGACCCATGCGCGCGCAAATCATGATTTGCGAAATCAGTTCCAGCAACGTAGATTTTCCGCCGCTGTTTGCGCCCGTCAGGACCGCGATGCCGTGTTCTCCACCCAACTGGTATGCAATGGGCTGGACCCCTTCCAAGGACCGAAGGCGCAAATGCACCCCTTCCTCGAATCGCAACTCCTCTGCCCAGGAAGAGGGTTGCAAATCGAAATCCAATGCCATGCAACCCAAGGAAAAATGAACGTCAAACTGAGTCCATTCATCCACTGCGGCTTGCAGGGTTCCCTTGAGGCCATCCAGTTCACGGGCAAACGCTCGTTGCTCCATGACCGTCGCCTGGTTTGCTTTCCGCCGCGCTTCGTGCAACGCTTGGTCAATGGCGTCCTCGTCCACATCGATGGGGACGCCTGCCACGAAGGGTTGGACCTGAAGACCGTACTCCATCTTGATTTCCACGGCGCCGGTTTGCAAAACCGCATCCACCACTTGGGCCAGGCGCTTTGGCAAACCACCCATGGAAACAGATGCGAGCAATTCGGCTCCGGTCAAGGCCAAATGCTCCGTGCGGGCACGCACTTCCTCGTCCAATTCCTTCGCAAGACTCCGGCAAAAACGGGTCAAGTCGTTGCTGGAGGGAATTTCGGATGCGTGGAGGGCTGGTGGTTCTGGTGCGAGCGGCTCTTTGCCGGTGGCGGCTGCGAGTTCGTTCAGCGCTTCAAGGGTGGCCCGGTTTTCCTTTAGCCAAGCCGTAGCGGCTTGGGGGCAGAACGCAAGTAGTCCTGCGTCAGCTGGCAATTCCTCGGCGAAATCGGGCACGGAAATGTGCCCGTTGTCGTATGCGACGAGGACGGTTTCGTATTGTTCGGCTTGTTGCAAGTCCCGCTTCGTGCCAAGGTGCGCCCATTTCCCAATCCCTGCCGCGTGGAGCATTTCGTACGCCTCGTTGGATTCGGCAACGATGAGGCACGTGGCATCAAGGACCGGTTTGGGCTCTCGCAGTGGCTGGAGTTTTCGTAGCGCGGAACGAATGGCGGCTCTTGGGAGCTGCGCGGCGCGTTCCTTCCATTGCAGGACTTCCGCTTGCTTTGCCAAAGCGGCTTCTGGAGTCTGGAGGGGGTGAAGGAGTCGGGCTTTGGTTTTTGCAAGGGGCGTGGAGGCGTAGGAGCGGGCCAGTTCGATGATGTGGCTTTGAACCGCTTCTGCGGCAGGTGTTGCCGCAAATGGGTCCGTTTGGATGCCGCGGGCTTGGTGAATCCAGGAAATGGCTCGTTTCTCGGAGACGCCGTCCACTTGCAGGAGTTCATCCAGGGATTCGTCGAGGAGGGCTTGTTGGAATCCGGCCTCGTTTTGGAATTGGTGCAGGAGGCGGGCCTTCAATTGGGGCCCGAGCCCCGGAAGCTCGTCCATCATGCGGGCCTCACCCGGTTTTCGGGCTCCAAAGCATAGTCGTTGTCGAGGCAGTACACTTGGAAGTATAGGTCGTCGAGGACTTCGCCGGTGCGTTTGTCCTTGCGGCCGTGTTTTCCGCCGACCCATCGCCAAATTTCCACGCTGTCAAAGAGTGGGTCCCAAGGGACTTCTGACAGGTCTTGCTTCTTTTGGCCAATGCCGCTGTGGGCGGTGACTTGGATCCACCTGGTCCGTTCCCCCAGTTTTTTCGCGACGAGGTCGATGCAGCCAAAGACGTCGTTGCTTTGGCTGATGTACATCTTTCCCCGCTTGACGCCGGTACGGACGCAGCGGTGCACTTTGTACCCTTGTGCTTCCAGAATCTTGATGGCCGTGAGTTCCACGGCGGTGCCTTTCGCGGACGTGTTGACGCCCTTCTTGGGCCGGGCGGGCTTGCCTTTACGGGCGGCAGTCGCGTTTTTGGCCGCGGGCTTGGGGGCGGTTTGCAGTATGGGAAGCGTTGCGTCCACGGGCACAACCAATGTAGGGGCACGGGGCCATTCATAAGCAGAGGCAGGGCCAAGTGAAAGCACTCAGTGGTTTGGACGCCGTTGTGATGCATGCGCGTTGGACACCGGTTGGACACAGGTTCAGCACATGTGTCGAACCCCAGTCGAAGGGGCTAAATCCTCTGGCACACATAGTACATGTTGCGTGCTTCGTGAACTCACCGAACACATTTTTTCCCGGCCCCGCGCCGAGGTGAAGGAACCCTGCACTGCACA
>JBMZMP010000068.1:4374-7504 GCA_049619235.1 Thermoplasmatota archaeon | reverse complement strand
TGAGGACGGTCACTTCGGGGTGGATGTCGCAGTAGTGCTGCAACGCGTCCTTTGCCACCCACTCCATGGCGTCATCCACCGCTTGCACCGCTTCGCCTGCGCCGTGCATGAGACTTTCGTCCAAGACGTAGTTGGCAATCACTTGTGATTGGAAGCGTACCGCCAGCTTGGCCGCGTACTCATTGGCGGGGCCGAGGTGTTTGGCGGGGTCCACGGGGACGAGGATGCGCTTGAACATTCCAAGCTTGCACTGGGGTGCCCGTTTAAGCCACTACGCTCCACGCAACAAGGCAAGCCACCACGCAAAGGGCCACGGCGACCACGTTGCGCAGCTGCTTTGCGGGCAGGGCGTGGGCCAAGCGGACGCCAATGGGCGCGCCAATGATGGCGGTCAGAAGAGGCCACGCTTCGAGGTATGGGATGTCCCGGCCTATGTTCCAAACCGTGGCAAACCAGGCGTTCGTGGCCACGGGGACGAGGCTGCTTGCCACTGCAATGGCTGGAGCGATGCCCATCAAGGCAAGCGCGGGGACCGTGAGGATGCCGCCGCCGATCCCAAGCAATCGGCTCAGGATGCCTGCGACCACGCCGAGGCCCATGGTCATCACGGGGTCCAACGCCCCGTCCCTTGGGCGGACTGGCTTCACCAGTTTCCATGCCCCGTAGAGCATGACTCCGGCAAACGCGAGCTTCAGGGCGGCCACGGGCAGGCGGGGTTCCAATTGGTGGCCCATGAGGACGCCAATCAATCCGCCGAGGGCCAGGAGGCCGCCCAGTTTCCAATCCACGGCTTTGCGTTGGTGGTGTTTCCAGATGCCAACTGGTGCCTGGACGGCGATGACGCCGAGGGAGAGCGCCACGCTGGTGGGCCAGTCATAGCCGCCAATGTAGTGCAACGCGGGGGTCATGACGATGCCGCCACCTACGCCCATGAGTCCGGACACGACGCCTGCGAGGAGCCCGATGAGGAGCAGGAGAATCATGCGGGTGCGTCGTCCTCAGCGCGCATGCTGGGGGGATAGAACAGTGGCACGATTAGCATGGTGCTCAGCCACATGACCACCACCGCGACGGCGGTTGCGATGAGGGTTTTACGCACCAAGAGGTCCGTTTGGAAACTGAACAGTCCAAAGGCCACGAGTGTGGTGACACTGGTCAGAAGAACCGCTTTTCCGACGAACCGGTACACCTTGTTTTGGTTCTCGGTCAGTTCCATGTTCCAAATCAAGTGGATGGCGTCGTCGGTGCCGATGGCCATGATGAACACCATGGGGAGCATCAATCCAACGCTCAACCCCACGTCCAGAAGCGGCAATGCGCCGAGCCACCAGAGGCTGGTGACCAGCATTACGGCGGTGGTGCAAAGGGTTGCCTTGACGTTGCGCGTCAGCAAGGCAATCATGATGATGACGAGGAAGAAGGAGACGATGCCGATGGTGTTGACCCAGGGTTGTTCTTCTTCGATGAACAGGTAGGAGAATGCGTTGTTGCCGAAGGGTTGCACGTTCACGTCGTGCACGCCGGTTTTGTCCTTGGCGGCTTGGATGGCTTCCTGGGTGGCGTCCCAGATGCGCTCCACTTCTGAAAATTCGAGGGTTTGGAACGTGTCGTAGGTGACCGTGGCCATTTGGTAGTCAGGAGCCGCGAGGAGCACGGTCATCATGTTGGCCATGGGGGTTTCGAACAAGTCGTCGAAAGTGGCCTTCATTTCCTCTTGGGTCTGCGGATACTCGAGGTTTTGCAGGTCCTCGTTGGGGATGTTGCCGAGGATCAATTGGTTCACGATGGCATCGGGGGTGCCTTGCTCCAACGCGAGGTAGTACCGCAGGACGTTGGTGACGCTGTTGACGGCAAATCCTTGGATGTCTGGGTGGGTTTCCAATTCGACCATCAATTGGTCGATGAGAACGTGCACTTCGGGGCGCGTGATGTCTGCTTCGACGACCAGGAAATTGGCTTGCGCGTCCGCGTTTCCACCGTAGAAGGTGTCGAAGATGAATTCCGCGTCATCCCGAACGCGGTCGCCGTGTGGGAAGTTCAACTCGGGGTTGCCAAACCCTTCAGGTTCCAGTTCTTGGATGCTCACGAGGGCCGCCGCGGAGCCAACGATCACCGTCAGCACCACCACGACGCGGAACCGGGACACGGCACGGGCCAAGCCAAGGACCCAAGCGGACCCCTTCTGTTGCCGGCCGCTTGCGTCCTTCCGGGTCAGGGTGAGAAGAGCCGGGATGAATGTGAGGGTGAAGAGGAATGTCACCAGCAAGGCAATGCTGCTGACGATGCCCAGTTGCGCCATGAGGACGCTGGGGCTGAACGCCATCAACATCAAACCCGTGATGGTCGTGATTGTGGCGATGGCCATTGCGATGCCTGCCCGGCTGCCGGCTTCCCGGAATGCCATGGCATTGGAGTGGCCGTCGGACTTGTGCTCCAGGAATTCGCTGACCATGTGGATGCCGTAATCGATGCCCACTCCCAGGATGAGGGGGATGATGGTCATGTTGAGCGCGCTGAAGGGGATGTTGAGCCAGCCCATCAGGCCGGCGGTCCAAAGGAATGAAATGAGGAGGTTTGCACCACTGACGAGAACCACGCGGAGGTCCCGGAATGCGACGTACAGGATGACAATGATGGCCCAAATGATGATGGGTGCCAGGACGCTGATGTCTTCCTGGGTCACTTTGGAGCTGTGTGCGTCCGTGCTGGCGATGCCGCGGACGGCGAGCCCTTCGGAACTGAACACGTTCCATTCCAGGGTGCAGACCGTTTCGGATGTGGGGTCGTCGCAGGCTTCGATTTCTGCTTGGTAGGCGTCTGCGAGTTCGTACACGCGGTTGCCCAGTTCCACGCGGGACAGGTCGTGGCCTTCCGAGTCAAAGAAGAGAAGGGTTCGGCCTGCTTTCAAGGTGGGGGCGACGGCGTCGTTGACCGATTCTCCGGCAGCTGCAAGCGCCCCTTGCCAGGCGGCTTCGTAGAGCAGTTCGCCCATGGGCGATGTGTCCGGCATGGAATAGGCGGAATTCACCGGCCTTGCGAGGCCATCCGGGTTGCCTGCGAGCACTGGTTCCAGCACCGTTTCCTGCGCGTTTTGTGGATCGAGGCCGCTGTTTGTGAAGTTCACCAGTTT
>JBMZMP010000068.1:0-4364 GCA_049619235.1 Thermoplasmatota archaeon | reverse complement strand
AATGCCTGCAAGGTCGATTGCGTACTCCACGCTCGGCTCCATGCCGCTGACAAATTGCCACACCTCCTCCATGCCCCGCACGTACACCTCATCCGTGACCACGGTACAGTCCGCCTGGCTTGCCCGGAATGGCAATTTGGCGTTGTGTTCGAGGCATTTTCCTTCGTCAATCTCGTAGAAAATGGTGACGTAGTCGTAGAATCCATGGAATTCCCTTGAGGCGTTTTGCGCCGCCAGGGTGGTTTCATGGTCCTTTGGCAGGATTTTCAGGAGGTCCGTGTCCGTTTCCAATTGGGCCATGCCGAGGCCCATGAAGATGGTCGATACGGCGATGGTGGAGACCACTCGCCATGGCCGGGAGGCCGAATAATTGGACAAAGCGCCGAGCGCACGTCCGAGACGAGGTTCCTTGGTACCCACCATATGACGCGGGAGAGTTCCCGCCGTTTAATTTACTCTTCTTCTTCTTTGGTCCGTTGGCGGTACTTGCGGAGCATCTTCTTGGACTCGTTCCAAGCGGTCGCAAACAGCAGTTCCTCGGATTCGATGCTTTCCTCGTGCAGTTTCCGTGCGGCCATGCGGATGGCGAGTTCCTTGGCGTTGGCGGGGTAGCCCATGTCGATGAGTCGGACCACGCTTTTGGCGCGAAGAGGCAGCGCCACGAGGACGGTGAGGATGATGACTGGCAACGCAATGGGGATGGTTGCGGCTGCGAAGAAGTAAGGAAGGTGTTGGGGCCAAATGATGCCTGCCACGCCGAGGCCGAGGATGCTCAACACGAGCAGGAACAGGAGTGCGCGGGCCAGGCGGATCATTCGTACAATTTTCTTGGCCGTCTTGGAGATGGAGATGAGGGTCTCATCGACGGATTTCAGAATGGACTTGTACCACTTGGCCACGATGGTGAAGTGGTTCCACATGAAAAAGGGGTTGTGGTTTGAAGAATGGGGCCAAGATGATGGCACATGGACTGGAAAGCCACGTTGAAAATTCGCGCCTGGGCCGCCGCCAACGTGCCCATGATTGGCTACGCGCGGCCAAAAGTCATCGCGTCAAGCGCCGAGGAGGTCATTGTTGAACTGCCGTTGCGCCGCCGCACCAAGAACCACTGGCGCACCATGTACTTCGGCGCCCTCGCCGTCGGCGCCGACCTAGCCGCCGGGCTCATGGCCATGAACTGCATTGAAAAAAGCGGGGAAAAGGTCAGTCTTGTGTTCAGTGACTTCCAGGCAACCTTCCATCGAAGGCCGGATGGAGCAGTGCGTTTCCAATGCTCTGCAGGGTCGGAGATTGCTGCACAGGTGCAGGAAGCCATTGCATCCAAGAGTCGAGTGACAAAGCCGATTCAGGTGCAGGCGTTTGTTGGGGAAGAGTTGGTTGCGTCCATGCAATTGGGCCTGAGTTTGAAACCACGTCACTGATTGTCGCTTTCACGGAGACCTCCACTGCGGTTCCTAGCTCGCCTTCCCCTTCGATGCTCCAAATGCCTGCGGGGGGGTCGTCAAAGGAGAGGCTGGTGCTGCCAACAAGGGTGCTGCTGTCGGAGACGTCGCCACTGGATGCGGTCAGTGTGTGAACGCCCACGTTGCTGCCCGCTACATCGAGACGGCCAATGCCGTGGCTCAGTTCCAGTTGGATCCCCGTGCAGTCGTCAATGGGGAGCGTCAAGTCGCCGCACTGGTTGGCGACAGGGCCGTCGTATTCCACCATGAACAAAGCGGGCGTGGGGTCCACGTACTCGTTGCTAAGCACATCTGCCACCACGAGGAACCCGCCCAACCGGTCCGTGGGGAGTTGCCATTCAGAGGCCACGTTTGAGGAGGAGATGAGTCCGCCGTTGAGGTCAAACAAGTAGAACACCACGTTGCCTGGCGTGAGCCCCTCGGCGTCCACTCGCACGAACGCATCGTCCGTGGCCGCATTGACGCGGTCGCGACTCAGGACCAAGGTCGTAGGCACGGGGTCGGAGGGTTGTTCGCCGATGGGGATGGTTGGCAATGGGCCAGGGGTTTCCCCGCTTGCAAACAATTCCGAGAGGGAAGGCACGGCAACGATGCCGTGTTCGGCAAGGTCCATGGAGAAATGGAGGGAGCCGGAGCCGGAGGCTCGGTACGTGCCCTCAGGGGCGTCAAAGGTGGCACTGAAGCTGCCACTGACCTTGGCCTTGGATTGTACGAGGAACTGGGTTTCGGGGCTGAACCAAAGCGAACCGCCTGCTTCGAAGGAGAATTCCAATGTGCTGAACTCTTCTTCTTCCTCCAGCATCTCTCGCAGTTGTTGTTCGTCCAAGTCGATGCGCCACTCCAGGGAAGATGCCTCGAACGTCCCCGCGGGGGTCTTGATGGACTCCGTGGAGCCCGCGGTGAGCACGAACGTGGCCAAGCCGGGGGCTTCCGGAATGAGGTCCTCCTCCACGCGGGTTTCCGGGGTCACGGGGAATTCAAATCCACCGTAGAACGGCCCCGGTTGCAGGGAAAACGGGTCAGATTGGGTGTAGAACGTGGCCTGCGCCAAATCGGATGCGCGCAAGGCAAAGTAATCGGTGAAATCATCCCGGTCGTTGAACTCACCAGGCATGTACACCAGGGCGCTTTCCATGGCCACCGGGTACCACTTGAAGGTTTGATTCAACACGTCCAAAATGGTCAAGCGAATGGTGCCGTCAAGGAGATCAGTGGGGGGAATGGCGGTGGTGATGGGTGGGCCTCCGGGTTCTTGGAAACTTGCGCTTCCGGAAGCTTCTGCGTGTACGTTCCAGAGATATGTTTGGCCTTTCTCCCAACTTGGGGCTTCAATGGGCAAAAATGCACCCGTGCAGCCTGCAAGGAACAAGCAAGATGCGACCAGGAGGGCTTTCTTCATGATGCCCTTAGGAGTTGGGCTCGTTTTTAGTCTTCTTGGCGCGGTTCTCAACCGTTGAGCGCCGCGTTTGCGGCTGCGTCCGCCTTCCGGTTCTCATCCCGTGGAATCCACTGGAGGCTCCTGGAGGGGAACCCTTCCAGCAATGATTTTGCTTCCTTGAACCGGTCCTGCAAATTGGGAGCCTTCACTTTGTATTGGCCTTGGAGTTGTTTGATGATGAGTTGGCTGTCTCCATGGATGCGGACGCGGGTGGCCCCGAGGGCTTTTGCGCGCCGAAGCCCCAGAATCAACCCGTCGTACTCCGCTTCGTTGTTCGTTCCCCGACCGGGCGACCCGTGCAACACTTCTTCTCGGCCTTCGTAGGCAAGGACCGCGCCTCCGGCCATGGGTCCGGGGTTGCCTTTGCTTGCGCCGTCGAACCAAATGTGCACTTCCATGGGTGTGGGAGCCCGTGGGGGAATTAGGAGTGCACGGATTGGCTGCCCGTGTTGAGGTCGGAGTACACGTAGTTCTTCACGGCGGCGGATTCGAAGCCCTCGGTTTCCCAAACGCCTTCGCCCTTGGATTGGAACCGCGCATCCACATCTGCGTCGCCAAGGTTGGTTTCCAGTTCCAAACGGTACGCGCCGGGGGGAAGCGTCAAGTCGAGGTTGCCCGAGTTTCCGTCGTGGTGGAATTCGGAAGCCCCAACGGGGGTCCAATCCACGGTTGCGGTGCCTTGGTTGGTGTCCAGGGACAACACGTTTGCAGCAATGGTGCCGGTGAGGTCGCCTTGGTTGGTGGACATGGAGACGTTTTCGAAGGTGCCCTCCACGTTGATGTTGCCGCTGTTGCTGTGCGCTTCCAAGTCGCCTCCGGCACCGTCCATGTGGACGCTTCCTGTGTTGGTTTCCAAGTCCAAGTTGGCAAAGGATCCGGACACGCGGACGTCTCCCGTGTTGGTGCCGGCCTCCACGGCGGCCCCCGCTTGGTCCACGATGGTGACGTCGCCAAGGTTTGCGTCAGCGGTCAAATTCAGGAAGGACGCCGGCAGTTTCGCAACGATGCTAACCGTCGCCGGGGGGTTTCCGATGCACGTTGACAACCCTCCAACCGTTTGGCATGCAAAGGGGCTGTCTGGTTTCAACGTGCTAAGCGCTTCCACGTGGAGCACGTTGTCTGCCAGGTCATCTTCGAACACCAATTCGTATTGGTCAAACATGAATTCCGCCGCGGGTCCAACGGCCGGGGTCCATAGCACGAATGAGATTTCGTACTCGCTTCCGGTGGCTGGCTCCACATGGATGTCGCCTTGCACATCAAGCAACACGTTTGCAACGGAGAGCATGGAGTGTGTGTAGGTGACGGTCTTCTGGGAGCCCGGCGTGGGTTGCAGCACCGTTTCCGTGCCAGATTCTTCTCGGGTGGGTTCGCCACGGGTCTCCGGGTCTGCTTCCTCCACGGGCAGGGCTTGACCGCCCCCTTCGTTCGTTGGCAAAGCCCCGGAGCCGTTTTGGCCTCCG
>JBMZMP010000067.1:0-7550 GCA_049619235.1 Thermoplasmatota archaeon | reverse complement strand
TACAAGTGGTTGTTTTCGCCCACCTAGGGAACGTGGGCCCGCATGAACTTGCACGGCAAGTCTGCTACGGAGCTTCGGGCTGCTGTGAACGAGAAGCTGTCGTAGCCCAGAGGACTCCGAGCCAGTAGAGCAGTAGGAGGGGCGCTGCGACCATGACTTGGCTGATGATGGTGGGGTCGGTGATGAGTGCGCTGAGGATGAAGATGGCGACGGTTGCGTGGCGCCAGTATTTGGTGTACGTGGCTGGTTTGACCACGTCGGCTTTGCTGAGTGCGTACATGATGAGGGGCGTTTCGAAGGCGATGCCGAGGGTGATCATCATGGTGAGCGTGAAGCTGACGAGTTCGTTGATGCTGAGGAGGGATGTGGCTCCGAGGGCTTCGCTGTAGCCGTAGAGGGTTTTGAGGAGGAATGGGAGGACTGCGTACCAGGCGAATGCGGCGCCGGCGAGGAAGAGCAGCGTGGCGGGTAGGATGGTTCGTTGCAGGGTTCGAATTTCTTGGGGCCGGAGGGCGGGTCCAATGTAGCGGCTTGCGTGGTACAGGAACACGGGGCCTGCTAGGACCATGCCGATGGCGCCGGCGATCATCATTTCGGCGAGGAATCCGTCCATGGGCCTTGTGACGACGAGTTGCACTGTGTCGGGGACGAGGTGGTCGGTGATGCGTTGGAAGAGTTGCGCGGCGATGTTGTCTTGGACGGCCGGTTTTGGGGTCCAGTTGTCGATGCGGAAGCTGAAGGCGAACAATGCGCCAATGAAAATGGTGGCGAGGACGTAGAGAATGCGCCGTCGGAGTTCTTCCACGTGATCCAGGAGGCCCATGGTGGCTTCGGGTGCGGGGCGTCGCAGGAGGTACCAAAGCATGGCGAGCGGCGTGAGGCCGAGGAACGCAATGGCTGCGAGGCGAAGTGCATCCGATGCGTCCATGTTGGCTTCACGGCAACGGGGGCCTTAGGCGTTTCTCGAACCGTTCCTCTTTTAGCGTCCCCTCGCCCTCTTTCACGCATTGGAAGGGATTCAGGATTTGCGCTCCATTTGCAGCGCGCCGGGCAAAGTGATTTTGTTCGGTGAGCACGCAGTGGTGTACGGTCATCCGGCCATTGCGGCGGCCACCAATCAGCGAACGCTGGTGGAGGCGGATCGCTGCGGTGACAGGTTCACCGTGAACGGGTACCGAATCCATGAACGCTACCATTCCTATTTGCTCACCGCCGTGGAGCGCGTGTGGGGCAAGGACGGTGACGCGGTCCGCTTGCAAACCGAGGGCGGCGTGCCAAGTGCAAGCGGCACCGGCAGCAGCGCGGCATTGACCGTGGCTGCGGTGGGTGCTTTGCACCAACTCAAGCAGGACGTTGGTTTGCCTTCCATTGCGCAGGATGCCTTTGCCGTGGAGCGCGTGACGCAGGGCGGGGGCTCTCCAACGGACACCAGCGTCAGCACGGCTGGTGGCGGCATCGCCATTTCCGGCACGAAGCCGGACGTTGGTGACCCGCTCTGGGACATCCACTGGGAGGACCAAACCTGGTTCGTGGAAAGGGTTCCAATGCCCGAGCTGACCCTTGTGGTTGGAAACAGCGGCGTCAAGGGCAAGACGGACTTGGAAGTGGCCAAGGTGGCCCGCGCCGTGAAGAAGAACGCCATGCTTCGTGACACGTTGAAGGAAATCGGGGACATCACTCGTGACGCCATTTCTCCCCTGCATGACAAGGACTGGGTTGCCATTGGTGAAATGATGAACAAGACCCATGGCTGCTTGCACACTCTCGGCGTGAACCACCCCGCCGTGCAGCGTCTTGTGGAAGGGGTCCGGGAACTACCGGGCACCTTCGGTGCAAAGATCACGGGCGCTGGCGGAGGCGGATCCATGATTGCACTCTCCGAGCGCCCAGAAACGGTGGCTGCTCGCATTGAGGAATTGGGTGGAACGCCGTACATCGTGAAACTTGGTGGCCCCGGCGTGCAGTGGCAAAACGATTGAACCCTTGCCGGAACACTCGACTCGCCCGGCACGAATTTGCCTGGGTCGGGGGCGATAAGGTAAAGGCCAGCGGCCCCGGTACATGCTTGTGTCTCGACCGGTTTTCCTGAAACTCGGCGGCAGCATCCTCACGGACAAGGACAAGCCAAATTCCTTCCGCCGGCCGGTTGCCAAGCGCCTGTTTACCGAGATTCGCAAATCTGGAGTGCCCCTGGTGTTGTTCCACGGCGCCGGCTCGTTTGGTCACCCCCAAGCGATGAAATGGAAACTCGGTGAGAAAGTGGTCACCCCCGAACGCCGTGCCGGCGTCGCAACCATCCTGGCGACGGTGGCAAAACTGCACGCAGAGGTCCTCGGCGTTGCGGACGCAGCGGGCTTGAAGCCCATCTCCGTCCCAGTCCACTTGGATACTGTGAGCGAAGGAGGCGTCCTCGTGGATTTGCCCGTTCGCCGCATCAAGGCCCTCATGGCCGACGGATTCACCCCGGTTCTACACGGAACCCTCGTCCGGGACGACGAATGGGGCTGGCGCGTCGCAAGCGCTGACGAGTTGATGGCCGAACTCGCTGCAGACCTCAACCCGTGCCTTGGCATGTTCGTCACCGACGTGGACGGCGTCCTGCAAGGCGACTCCGTGATGGAGCGCGTGGAATCCGTCGAGCAAGTGGCCCCCCTCGGCCGCACCGACGCCACCGGCGCCATGAGCGGCAAGGTCCAGCACGGACTGATCATGGCCGACTCGTGCCCGGTTCTCATCGTCAACGGCCTCGAAAGGGGCCGCGTCAACGACGCACTCCGAGGAAAACCCGTGATTGGCACCCGCCTGGGGGTCGCATGAGCACCCAGTCCCGGAAAGAGGACCATTTGCGCATTCCCGCAGAACTGGACGTGCAATCCATGCCAAATCCTTGGCACGAACTCCGACTCCGCCACAACGCGGTCCCCGAGCGGGACCTTGCAGACGTGGACACCAAAACCACGTTCCTCGGCCACAGCTTGGGTGCGCCGTTTCTCATCTCCGGCATGACCGGTGGTACGCCCCTTGCAGCGACCATCAACCGCCGCCTCGCAAAGGAAGCCGGCAACCGTGGCTGGGCCATGGGCGTGGGCTCGCAACGCGCCGCCTTGGAAGACCCAAGCCTTGCCAGCAGCTTCGACTGCAGCGAAGCACCACTCCGATTTGCCAACCTTGGGATGCCGCAACTGATTCGCTGGGACGACCGCGTCGAAAAAGCCCGCGCAGCCGTTGAAATGGTGGATGCGCACGCCATCTGCGTCCACCTCAACACCCTGCAAGAAGCCATTCAACCGGAAGGGGACACGGACGCAAAAGGTGGCCTCGCAGCCATCGCAGAAGTGGCCGCGGGGGTTGGGGTCCCGGTCATCGCGAAAGAAACCGGGGCCGGCATCGACGGTGCCGCAGCCAAACAACTCGCAGACGCCGGGGTCGCCGCCATTGACGTCGGAGGAGCAGGCGGGACCAGTTTCAGTGCCGTTGAACATTACCGGGCAAGCGACGCCGGGGACGCCGTGAAAGCGGCACTCGGCCGCACATTCTGGGATTGGGGCAACCCAACCCCTCGATGCGTCGCGGAAGTCCGCAGCGCCGTGGACATTCCTGTCATTGCATCCGGTGGATTGACCTCCGGGTTGGACGCTGCGAAGGCGTTTGCCCTTGGCGCAGACCTCGCCGGGTTCGCCGGCCACCTCTTCCGGGCCGCCATCAAAGGCGAGGCCGAATTGGCGCTGGCGTGTGACATTCTATTGGAAGAGTTGAAAACCACCCTTTTCCTCACCGGAGTACAGCACCCCGAATTTTTGGGGGAGGACCACCTGGCATGAACCTTGAAGCCGCAATGCGCCCATACATGGAACAGTTCCAAACGGAACTGAACAAATACCTCGTCAAGCGCGACTTGGAGCCCAAAGAGCTCTACGACGCCGTACGTCACCTGCCCGTGGAAGGCACCGGAAAACGGCTCCGTCCACTCGTTGCGCTCCTCGCAGCGCAAACCGTTGGCGGCGACTCCAAGAAAATCATGCCGTACGGCGTGGCACTGGAAATTCTCCACTGCTTCACCCTCGTCCACGATGACATCATGGACAAATGCGAAACCCGCCGCGGCGTGGAAGCGGTCCACAAAAAGTACGGCACCGACCTCGCCATCCTCGCCGGCGACACCATGTTCGCCCTCGTCTTCGAAACCCTCGACCACCTCGAAGTGGACGACTCCATTTACCGCACCGTCAGCCAAGACGTCGCAAGCCTCGCCCGCGAAGTCTGCGAAGGCCAGTACCACGACATCTCCTTCGAATCCATGAAGAAGATCGACGAGCAAGTGTACTACCACATGATCGAGCGCAAAACCGCCACGTTCTTCGAAGTGGCCATGAAAAATGGCGCCGAAATGGGCGGAGCGGACAACAACCAAGTCAAGAAGCTCGCCGAATGCGGCCGCTTGCTTGGCCTCGCCTTCCAGGTCTGGGACGACTACTTGGGCGTCATGGGCACGGACGAGCAACTCGGAAAGCCCGCCCACAGTGACATTCACAACGCCAAGAAGACCTTGGTGTACGTTGCCACCCACGGCAAATTGGACCCATTCGACCGCCGCCAATTCGTGGACTTGTACCTCAAGAAGGACAAGACGGAAGAGGAAGTGGCGAAAGTGGTCAAGTTCATGGAGAAATCTGGTGGACTGGAATACACGCGCAGCCGCGCCAAGGAATTCAGCAGCTTCGCCAAGGCGACCCTTGCGGACCTGCCGGAAACCGCCGCGAAGCGTTTGTTGACGTTGCTTTGCGACTACGCTTCCAACCGAACCAAGTAAACCACTCCCGCACAGCGCCGGGTGCTTCGCCTGGCTTGCCAGCCTTGCCTACGGAGTGATTTGCTTACAGCGCGTTTCCAACTTGCTTGTCGGGGTAACCGGCAGGCAATTGTTTGGTCCAGACGCGTAGATTCTCTGTAGCGGCGGTGACGGTTTCCCCGTCGCCGATGACGCAGTTGCGAACGTTGGCTTCAATGCGGACGTTGTCTCCGATGACGCAGTCCTCCACGGTGACGCCTGTGGCCACGTGCAAGTTGGCGCCGGCGGCGCTGTTTCGGACCGTGCCTTCAATGGTGGCCCCCGGGCCGTGCCATGCGGTGCTGAGGTGGGCGCTTGCTTCCAGGAGCCGCTCCGGTGTCCCCACGTCCATCCAGTACCCCGAGAATGGGACGCCGTAGAATCCGGGTTCGAGGAGTTGGGGGAAAATTTCCTTCTCCATGCTCACCATGGTGTCCGGGGCGATGAGTTCGAGGACGGAGCGGTTCAGGAGGTACGCCCCGGCGTTGATCAGGCGGCTGGGGGCAAGGCTGGGGTCCTTTGGCTTCTCCACGAACCCAACCACGCGGTCCGGGTCCTTTGGGTCTGGTTGGATGACGCCGTAGTTCACCACTTCCGCTTCCGGGACCTCCTTCAAGGCGATGGTGCAGTGTGCTTCCTTGGCCCGGTGCATGCGAACCATGCCTTCCAGGTCCATGTCGCTGATGATGTCTGCATTCAGAACAAAGAATTGGTCGCTGGTCAAGTGGGCTTCGCAGTTCTTGACCGCGCCCGCTGTACCGAGGGGTTCACTTTCTCGGACCACGGCAAACTCGAGGTCTCGGTCGGACGCTGCGAAGTACGCCTCCAGGGCCTCCGCTTGCCAATTGACCGCCACAATGACTTTGGTCACTTCTTCTGGGAGCCGATCAAGGACCCATTCCAGCATGGCTCGGCCCCCAACGGGGAGAAGCGGCTTGGGGTGGGTGTATGTGAGGGGGCGCAGGCGGGTTCCAAATCCTCCCGCAAGGAGCACGGCTTCCATGTGCGACCATGCCCCGTTTTCGTTAAGAGGGGTGCGCTTGTGGACGCGTCGTGGACATCGACGCCGTGGCTCGCCGCTACTGTCTCCAGAATGCCGTGCAATACAACGGGGTCGCTGACCCCAAAAGCACCATGGGCAAAGTGATGGGCGAAAACCCGGAACTGCGCGCCCGCGCCGGTGAAGTGATGCCGGCGTTGATGAAAGCGGCCGCAGCCGTCAACGCCATGGCGCCTGAGGAACAACGGGCCGCCCTCGAAGCGGAAGCCCCCGAGCTCTTGGAAGTCAAGAAGCGCGAAAAACTGGAAGGCCTCAAGCCACTCCCTGGACTCGACCGCCTGAAGGGGAAGCCGGTGCTGCGCTTTGCACCCAACCCCAACGGCCCACTCAGCCTCGGTCACGGTCGCGGCGTCGCCATCATGAGCGAATACGCCCGCATGCACGGCGCAGACATCATTCTCCGGTTCGACGACACGGACCCACAAGTCAAACCGCCGCTGTACGACCCGGACAAGGGCATCAGTGCGTACGACTGGATTGAGGAAGACTACGCCTGGTTGGCTGGCATGCCGGCAACGCGCACGGTGCGTGCAAGCGACCGCATCGAGACCTACTACCGGTACGCGAACCAACTCATCCTGAAAGGCGGCGCGTACGTTTGCAACTGCGACGCCGAAGAATGGCGCGAGAAGAAGAACGCGAAGCAGCCGTGCCCCCACCGTGGCATGGCCCCCGACGTGCACCTTGGCGCATTCGAGGACATGTGCGAAGGCACCACGAAGCAGGGCGAAGCGGTGCTGCGCATCAAAACTGACATTGAGCACAAGGACCCGGCACTGCGCGACTGGACCGCGTTCCGCATTGTCGCCGACGACGCCATCCATCCAAGAGAAGCCGCGGGGGAAATCCCTCACTTCACGTGCTGGCCACTCTTGGACTTCGAATCCGCCGTGGAGGATCATTTGCAAGGGGTCACCCACATCATTCGAGGCAAGGACCTCATGGACTCCACTCGCAAACAAGAATTCCTGTACAAACACATGGGTTGGGACTACCCACACACGTTGTACTGGGGACGCGTGAGCATTCACGAATTCGGCAAATTCAGCACCAGTGCCATCCGCAAAGGCATCGAAGACGGCACGTACGGCGGCTGGGACGACCCCCGGCTCCCCACGGTGCGCGCCCTGAAACGCCGCGGCTACAACGCCGAAGCGGTCCGCAAGTTCTGGGTCGGCCTCGGCTTGACCGAAAAAGACGTGGCCGTGAGCCTTGAGAACATGGACGCAGAAGACGCAAAGGCGCAAGACGACGCCGCCCCCAGGTTCTTCTTTGTCCCCAAACCCGCAGCCATCGAAGTGGACGGCATCGAGGGGCGCGTGGCCAAACCACTCGCATACCCCAGTTTCCCGGAGAAAGGCTCCCGCACGTTGACTGCGACGCGCATCGTGTACGCGCCCGGGGACGAATTGAAGGAAAAGATTCGCTTGAAGGACCTCGGCAACGTGGACTTCGAAGAGGACGTGGGTCAATTCGCGGGTGAAGAAATGGATCGCGGACGCGCCATCCTGCAATGGCTCCCCACCAACCAAGCCGCGCCCATCAAGGTGCTACGGCCCAGGTTCCTCAAGGATGGCGAAGGGGAGGTCACCCTGGAAGAAATCACTGGATTCGTGGAACCCGCGGCCATCGAGGCCGGCGGCGTGGTGCAATTTGAACGGT
>JBMZMP010000066.1:2308-7590 GCA_049619235.1 Thermoplasmatota archaeon | reverse complement strand
GCGTTCGCCAGAGCTAATCTTCATAGACATCGGTTCCATTGAGGTGGTGCTTTTAGGGTTATTGAACGACTTCTTTGACTTTCAGGGGAAAATCGATGGAAAATCAGGGGAAAAGTGGGGAAGAATTGGGGGAGGATCTTGCAGCGGCCGCCGTGTTGTTGGCGACGGGCTTTGCGTCTGCTTGGAGGCGGTTCAGAGCAGTTGGAATGGTTTTCCGGTGAGCTTTTCGAACGCTTCCTTGTACTTGGCGGCGGTGCCAGCGACAATGAGGTCGGCGACGCGGGGGCCAGGCGCGGTCTTGTCCCAGTCTTGGGTTTCGAGCCAGTCGCGGACGTATTGCTTGTCGAAGCTGGGTTGTCCTTGACCGACTTTGTATTCACTGGCGGGCCAGAAGCGGCTGCTGTCTGGGGTGAGCACTTCGTCCATGAGGACGATGGTTCCGTCGGCGCGGCGGCCGAATTCGAACTTGGTGTCGGCGAGGATGATGCCACGTTCGGCGGCGTAGTCGCGGGCGAGTTCGTAGATGCGGATGCTGGTGTCGCGGAGCCAGGCGGCTTCCTCGGCGCCGACGATTTCAGCGGCTTTCTCGTAGCTGATGTTTTCGTCGTGGTCGCCGATCGCTGCCTTGGTGCTGGGCGTGAAGAGGGGTTCTGGGAATTTCTCGGATTCTTGCAGGCCTTCTGGGAGGTCGATGCCGCAGATTTGGCCGGTGCGTTGGTAGTCTTTCCAGCCGCTACCGGTGATGTATCCGCGCACGATGCATTCCACTTCGAGGGGTTCCAGTTTTTCGACGAGAACGGCGTGGCCTTCGAGGACTTCCTTGTGGGCGTGCAGTTCTTCGGGCATGTCTTCGACGCGCTTGGCGACGACGTGGTGTTGGATGCCTTCTTTTTCGAGAAGGTCGAACCAGAAGTTGCTGATTTGGGTCAAGCAGGCGCCCTTGTCGGGAATGCCGGGTTCGAGGACCACGTCGAAGGCGCTGATGCGGTCGGTGGCGACCATGAGGAGGTGGTCTTCGCCGACGTGGTAGACTTCGCGCACCTTGCCTTTGCGGAAGACGGGCAGTGGCAGGTTGGTTTCGGTCACGAGGGGCGTGAGCTGTTCCATGCGAGGGCGAAAATTAGGGGTATGAAAAGGGGCACGGCTCAGGTTGGGCTTGCTTCCAGTGGAATTCGAACCTGTTAAGTTTCTCCGTACTTGTTCACCCTTGCCCGTTTGGGCAGTTGATACACATGTCACACGAACAAGTTATGGACGTCGTCGTCCCCGACGGCACTGGATGGCTCGGAATCGGAATTGCCTTTGTGGTCGCTTTCTTCTTGAGCTTCCTCTGGTGGGGCCCACTCTTTGGAAAGAAATGGGCTACCGAAATGGGCATGGACATGGATGAAGCACCGCCCATGGCCAAGCCATTGCTCCTGCAAGCCGCCGGGACCGCCTTGTTCGTGTACGTTCTGTGGAACGTCATGCACGCATTCACCGTCAGCGTGGATCACGCCAACCCGAACCAATTGATGCTCAACGACATCAGCTGGAGCGCCGGCTTCATGGGCGCATTCTTCACTTGGCTCGGTTTCTTCGTGCCCGCCCACCTTGGCCGGGCAGCTTGGGAAAAAGCCAGTTGGACCCTCGTGGGCATCAACTTGGCCGGACACTTGGTGGTGCTGTTTGCACTGTCCATTGTCTTCATCCTCGTGTAAAACGAGGACGCGAAGCACACATTCCCCCTCCTCCTTCCTCTCCCTTCCACCCCTTCTTATACCCCCGTTTTGTGCCAGCAACGTGGACGAACCCCTCTTCGAGGAAGAAAAGTTCTCTGACCATTGCGGCATCGTTGGCATCGTCGCCGACCGCCCCGTCGCCTCCTACTTGTACTACGGTTTGCAAGCCTTGCAACACCGCGGCCAAGAAAGCGCAGGCATCGTCACACTGGACGGCTTGTACGAATTCCGCACCCACAAAGCCATGGGCCTCGTGGACCAAGTGTTCAACCCGGAAAGCATCAAAAAACTGCGCGGCAACCAAGGCATTGGCCACGTCCGATACTCCACGAGCGCCGGTAGCACCGAGGACTCGGCGCAACCACAAGTGGTCATGGGGGCCGGCGGCGGCATTGCCCTCGCCCACAACGGCAACATCCCCAACACCACCGCCCTCAAGGAAGAACTCCAAGAGAAAGGTTGGGCATTCTACACGGACAACGACACAGAAGTGGTCGTTCGCCTCCTTGCAAACAAGCTCCAAAAATACGACGGCGACGCCGTGAAGGCCATCACGAGTCTCCAGGAACGCCTCGAAGGCGCCTACTGCTTCACCATCATGCTCGGCTCGGACCTCTACGCGGTCCGCGACCCCCGGGGCATCAAACCCCTCTGCACCGGCACCCTGCCCGACGGCGGAACCGTTGTTGCCAGTGAATCCGTCGCATTGGACGTCCTCGGAGCCACCTGGGTTCGGGACATCGAGCCCGGAGAGATCGTCAAGCTCACCAAGGACGGCGTGGAAACCGTCGCCTGCAACCCCGCCGACAAACCGGCTCGTTGCTTCTTCGAATACGTGTACTTCGCTCGCAGCGACGCCTTCATGGACGGCCGCCTGAACCAAGAAGTGCGCGAAAACATCGGCCGCATCCTTTGGGAAGAATCCCCCGTGGAAGCAGACATGGTGGTACCGGTCCCAGACAGTGGCCGCAGCCACGCGCGCGGCCTTGCCGACGCAAGCGGCTTGCCGTACACGGAGGCACTCATGAAGAACCGCTACGTGCACCGCACATTCATCATGCCCACACAGGAGGCCCGCGAGTTGAACGTGCGCCTCAAAGTGAACCCCGTGAAGCAACTCATCGACGGAAAACGGGTCATCGTGGTCGACGACAGCATCGTTCGCGGCACCACCATGCGCCGCATTGTCAAAATGATGCGGGACGCGGGCGCCAAGGAAGTGCATCTTCGCATTGGCGCGCCACCCATCCTCGCCCCTTGCTACCTCGGTATTGACATGAGCACCCGTGACCAATTGGTTGCGGCCAACATGACCATTGACGAGATTTGCAAGCACGTGGGCGCAGACAGCCTCGGCTTCATCAGCGTCCCCGGCATCGTGGACGCAGTTGGGTTCCCCGAGGACGAAATGTGCCTCGGCTGCGTGACGGGCAGGTACCCAGTGGACATTTCCGGCGAGCAACGCAGGGACGGCACAACCGTGCCTGGGCCCCGACCTACGGAGACGCTCGCTTCGTAATTTTTCCGAAGCTTCCAAGGGTCAAGATGCCTGGTTGGCTGAGGGTTTCGATGCCTTCGTCCCGGCGCACCATGCCCTTTGTGAGCGCTTTCAAGTTGAGGTCCACGCCCCAGCAATCAAATTGGCCACCCCAAACGGGGCCGTCGCCGCCGTATGGCACTTGGGTGGGAATTCCGGGTTTGGCTTTGAACACCATTTGTGCCTCCTTGATCGGGCCGTCGCTGTTGAGGTAGCAGTTCACTGTGAAACCGTTGGCTTCTTCGGAGATGGTGACGCGGCGTGCTCGGTGCGTGGTGCATTCCGGGTAGCGTTGGGCCATGAAATTGGCGCCTGCATCGTCTTCCACGTACACGGTGGCGGGGACTTTGGTGCTTGCGCCGAGTTCGATGAAGACGTTGAATGCGCCGTGGGTGGGGCTGCGGATGCGGCACCATTCGTATTTTCCTTCGATGTGGCAAAAGGGCGCGAAGAATTCGTACACGGCATCGGTTTCATCCATGCGTGGGCCAAAGGTTGTGGGTTAAGAGGGCAGCGATGCATGGGTGATTGTGAACCCAATCCTGTACCGCATTCCGTTTAGCCACTACTGCCAGAAGGTGGAGTGGGCTTTCACCCACGCAGGCATTCCATACGACGCCATCGACATCAGCCTCATCAAAATGCCCCGGTTGCCGAAGGTGACACGGGACGGTACCGTGCCCATTTTGGAAGTGGACGGGGTGTTGATTGAGGGAAGCGGAGCCATCATGGCGTGGATCGCCGAGGCGTGCCCGGAATTGGATTGGTACCCGGAGGGCGCTTTGGAGTGGGAGCAACAAATGGATGCGGAAATGGGCCCCGTGGCGCGCCGGGAAGCGTACCGCGTGGCGCACGGAGACCCGTTTCACTTCAACGTGCCTTTCCTGCAACGGCTCATGCTTCGAGCCGTTCGGCCCATCTTGTTGAACGTCATGAAGTACTACAAGGTGCGGCGATACGACGAGGAGGATCGCCTTGCAAGGGCCCGGTTGACAAAGGACATCGCGGCGCAACTGGGAAACAAACCGCTTTTGTTTGGAGCTGCACCGAGTGCCGCGGATTTTGCCACGGCCGCGTTGGCGAGACCGTTGTTGTACGTGGCGGACGCCCGGGGGTATGAAGGCGAAGATTGGCAACGCGTGGAACAATATGTGCTTCGGTTGAAACCCGAGTCCACTTCTGTTGACAAGAGTCGAAAAATCAGGGAAAAGGATTGGAAAAGGCTTGAAGCGTTGGCTTCAAGGTACTAGGCCACGGAGTCGCTGCGGGTTTAGGCGTTGACTTTTGCGAAGTATTCGCCGGCCTTGGCGGTGTTGATGCCGTCTTGTCCGGGCTTCCAGTTGGCGGGGCACACTTCGCCGTGTTCCTCGTGGTATTGGAGGGCGTCCACCATGCGGAGGGTTTCTTCCACGCTGCGGCCGAGGGGCAGATCGTTGACGAGGCTGTGGCGAATGACACCGTTGTTGTCAATGAGGAAGAGGCCGCGGAATGCTGCGCCGTTGGGGCTTTGCACGCCGTAGTCTTGCATGATTTCGTGGGTGACGTCGGCGACCATTGGGTATTGGATGTCGCCGATTCCGCCTTCACTGCGGGGGGTGTTGCGCCAGGCGGCGTGGGTGAATTTGCTGTCGAGGCTGACGGAGACAAGTTCCACGTTGCGCTTTTTGAATTCGGCCACGGCGTCGCTGAAGGCGATGATTTCCGTTGGGCAGACGAAGGTAAAGTCGAATGGGTAAAAGAACAGGACCGTGTACTTGTCGTTCTTCCAGTTGTCGCTCAGGGTGAGGCGACCCATGCTGCCGTCGGGCATGACGGCGTCTGCGGTGAAGTCGGGGGCTTCTTGGCCGGTGAGGGTTTGGTGGGAGACGTAGTAATCGTCCATGTGGCGGCCAATTTGGCATCCCTCTTCAACGTTGGGCTCAGTGACATTGCCCGCAAGTGGGCCGAGCTGGCTACGCGAGGTCTGCCAAGGTCACGGCGCGCGGCTGCGGGCCTTCCATGCCGACCACCACTGCGGCCACTTT
>JBMZMP010000066.1:0-2298 GCA_049619235.1 Thermoplasmatota archaeon | reverse complement strand
ACTTTGGCTGCAATCGCTGGCCCGCCCGCGTAGTATCCGGCGCGAAACGCGTCGCCGGCCCCGGTTGGGTCCACGACGGTTGCTGGCGCGGCGGGTACGTGTTGTTTTCCTTTCGGGGTGTAGATGTCGGCGCCGTTTTCGCCGCGAGTGACGATGACCGTGTCCACGTGATCCAACAGTTGCACTGGGTCGCCGTACCGCATGAACTGAAACGCTTTCTCCAATTCCACTTCGTTGCACCAGAACGTGTTGGCTTTGTTCAGTAGTGCCTCGAAACTGTTGCTGTCGTAGGCGAAGTGGATTTCTTGCCCAGGGTCAAATGCCACGGGGATGCCTCGGTTGCGGGCTTCGGTTGCAAACGGCAGGTACGCGGCGGGGTCGCCGGTGCCGATGTGCACCTGCGTCACGCCATCCAACAAGGTCAACGGCACCGTGTATGGGGGTGTCATGGCGCCCTGATCCATCATGTAGGACTGTTCCCCTGCTGCATCGGTGAGGATGAAGCACGTGGGCGTCCGGGTGCCTTCCTCGTACGCCAGTTTGACGCCATCCTCTTCCAATGCTTGGAGCCAATCCAATGGGAAGTCGGGGCCCACGCGACTCCATAGCCGCACGTCCACTCCGAGGCTTGCTGCGTGTCTTGCGATGTTGCACGCGGTGCCGCCGTACACGGTGCGTCGGGATTGCACGGGACTGCTGGCGCCGGGGCCGGGCATGTGCTGCAGTTGCAGTTGCACGTCGATGTTGGAGTGGCCGATGACCAAGAGCACAAGGGTGGCAGTGCGCGGCGATTTTAGGTCCTGCGCCACTGCAATTCCACTCGTCTAGGAAAACCCGCCGCCTCGACGGGCAGGGGTGAACGGCTTTTGCCCAAGAGCCAGGCGAGCACCGGTTCTTCTTGGTAGCCGAAGGAGCCGAACAGGGTTTCGATGCTTCTGGCAAGGAGGAGACCGTAGTGGGCGTGGCTTGGGGAGATTGCTTCGATGCCGAACCAGTTCTCTTTGCCAAACAATTCCAAGGGAACCACTTGGCCTTCCTTGGGCCCATCTTCCCGTGTCACAACGTATTGAATGTATTCGCCGGGGTGCAGTTCTTTTCCCCCGTCGCGGAGCCTCCGTAGCGCAGTGCGGGTTTTGGTGCTGGCTTGGTATTCTTCCACTTCCCGCGTCACTTGGATGTTGGTGCAAAGTGCCTCTGGAGGTACGCGGTTTTCCAGCAGCATCTTCATGTGGTCTTTCGCAACGGCCAACGCCCTTGGAATGCGTTCCAGGAATTCTTCCGGGTTGTCCGCTTCTTTCAAGATGGCAAGCATCTTGTCTTGGCACGCATACACCCATGGGCTGGTGCTGTGCCGTTGCATTTCGATGCCGCGCAGTTTCAATTCATCATTCTCGAATTTTCCGTAGTACCGGTTGGGCACCCCCACGGTGGCCCAGTCGCTTTTGGAATGCACTTTGCTTGGAAGAAACACGACCCACTTGTACACTCCTTCCACGTCCATTTGGACCCCGACGCGGTTGCTGATGGCACGCGCCAGTTTTCCCGCGTCTGCACGGGTGCAGTCCCGGCGGGTTTCGTGCTGCACGAATGCACAATCGGTCATGGCGTGCACCAGGTCATACCCGAGTTCATTGGCGACCCGCCTGGCGTCGGTCATGCCTTTGCGGCCAAAGCACTGGATGGCTTGGTGCACTTCTGCGCAACCGAAACGGGCGTTCCGGTACCGGAAGTACCCGAAGCAAACCACGCCGAGTGCTTTGTGCTCGGATTTCACGGCGACTGCGCGTGCAAGTTCCAATGGGTCCACTTCGTGGTTCTTTGCTTTCTTGATGATGCCTTTGGCCCATTTTCGGTGCCATCCAATATTTGCAAGCACACCGGATTGGTGCCCTCTTCGTTTCGTACAGATGTGGTAGTTCAATTCGGGGACGACGGGGCCATCGGGGCAGCAGTCGCAATTGATGGTGTCGCTGCTAAGGTTGCGGTGCACGATCAGGCTTGGGTAGTACCCGGAGAAGTCGCAGGCGATGATGTTTCCAAGGACGCCCGGCTTGGGGACCATGATTTGGCCACCCCGGTCAACGGCGCAAAGGGTGGCGGCGTCTTTCCAGTCCTCCGTGAGGTTGCGTTTCCACGGCACCGCGACCCCGTCCGCTACTGCCGCATCGATTTGCATTTGCTGACTTTTGTCATCTTTGGCTTGCAAATACTCGGCCCTATCGTTGTGCAACCGCCCCACGTTGAATAACGCCAAGACATCATAGGCATTTAACTCCAACGCCCGTTTGAATTGCGCGA
>JBMZMP010000065.1:0-7593 GCA_049619235.1 Thermoplasmatota archaeon | reverse complement strand
CCCCCCACACTTAAAATCGAAGGGGGGATGTTCGAGTGAATATATTCAGGATGAAATCGAAAAGAAAAGGGGGGGAAACCGCGGTTTGGCTAATTACACCGCAGCAGTCAACGGAACTTTGCGAAAGTTCGATCAAGCGGGCCCCCGCTCGGCTTTGCCTCGGGGAGCGAGCTGTTGCCTACGGGACTACAACGCAGCAGTCAACTTTGGAAGCACGTCGTACAAGTCGCCGACGATTCCGTAGTCGGCAATCTGGAAGATGGGCGCGTCCTTGTTGGTGTTGATGGCGACGATGATTTTGCTGCCGCGGATGCCAGCCACGTGCTGGATTTGGCCACTGACGCCGGCAGCGAAGTACACTTTGGGTTTGATTTCGTGACCGCTGAGGCCAATCCAGTGTTCTTCTCCCAGCCACTTCAGGTCGGCGGCGACAGGACGGCTGCAGCCGACGGCTCCGCCAGGGAGTTTCCCGGCGAGCTCTTCTGCGAGTTTGATGTCCGCTTGGGCTTTGAATCCGCGGCCAACGCCCACCACGTACGCGGCGGCGCTGAGGTCGAAGTCGCTGTCGCCTTTGCCGACGGTGCCAAGCACTTGCACGTTGCTGGCTGGCACGTCTGCGGTTGCACTGGTGGTTGCGGCGCCGGTGGCTTCGAAGGTCTTGGGGGTTGCCGTGACGACCGCCTTGGCGCCGAGGACGTAACTGGCCTTGCTGTTTCCAGAAAGGACCATGCGGCTTGCAGTGAAGCCGTGTTCGCCGTGGCCAAGTTCGCTCACTTCGGCAGCGTAGGGAACGTCAAGGAGAGCTGCAACTCGTGGAGCAACGTCTTTTCCAAGTTTGGTGGCGCCGAGGAACACGAGGTCGCAGCCTTGGCTTTCGGCAATGCTTGCGATGGCAGCTGCGATGGTGCTGCTGTCTTGGTCGGGGAGGTTGCTACCGTCGAGGGCAACCACTTCGCCGAATTCACTCGCTTTGCCTTGCACTTCGGCGGCAAGGGTCGCGTCGTCGGAGCAGGCCAGGATTTTCATGCTCATAGCGCACCATCCGTCTTGAGGGCGGCAACCAATTCGCCAACCGCGTCATCGCCACTGAAGATGATGTTCTTGCGGTCTTGCTTGGGGGCCCTGTTATCTGTCATGATCATGCGAACCGTGAGGTCTGCATCGGCGATACCGAGGTCCGCCGTGGTCTTGTTGTGAATGGGCTTCTTGCCGGCTTGCAGGATTTGCATGAGCGCTGGCAGGCGGGGGTGGTTGATTTCATCGTTCATGGTGCAGGCGACGGGGAAGGGCACTTTCACTTCCTCACTGGGGTCGCCATCGCGGACGGCCACGAGGGCCCCGTCTTCGATGCCTTTGATGGATTGGGTATTGTAGAGACTGGGCATGCCGAGGATGGCTGCCACGCGGGGCCCGGTTTCTCCGGCCACGCGGTCGATGCTCACTTCACCTGCGAACACCATGTCGGCTCCGTCGGCTTCGATGGCCTTGGCGAGCACTTTCGCGGTTCCGGCGCCGTCCGTTGGGGGGCCGGTGATGACGACCGCTTCGTCACAGCCCATGGCGAGGGGTTCCTTGATGAGGTTGCCTCCGTTTGGTCCGGGGTTGTAGGTGTAGGCGATGATTTTGTCCACGCCGCCAGCTTCCTTTAGCTTGACCGCGGCTTCCACGGCGTGCTTGTCGAAGTCGGAGACTTTCCAGGGCAAGCCGTCCATTTTTGGCATTTGGGTGGCGGCGTCAATCTTGAGTTGACTGACGTCGGGAGCCATCTTCACGAGGACTGCGATGGTGGTCATAACAAGGTGGCCACTTGGAGCCGAGATAAAAGGGCTCACGCCTTGGCGCGGGCCATCCAGAGGAGTGCCGGAGCAAGGATGGCTGCAGGCCAGGGGCTGTTTTGGGCTTCGGGTTCATCACTGCGCTGAGGGGGCCGGACGTAACTCGGTGCAAACGATTGGTCAGTTCCTTCCCAGTCAAAGTCGGCTGCGCCATCCCAGTCGTCCTGCACGGGGGAGTGCAGAAACACGGATGTGCTCGGGGAGACGATGTTTCCAGAATTGACGAACACGTGTGTTGCCGTGAGGTTGAAGGGAGGCGTGACGTTGATCCGCAACTCCGCTGCATCCCAGGACCATTCCACGGGGTAGGTGTCGCCTTGGGGCCCACCGCCGGGCCGGTACTGGGATTGGCAATGGTCGTAGGAAACGCCGGCCAGTGAGGTTCCGAATTCACATTCCACGTCAAAGAAGGCCGCCTCGTCAATGACGGTTACCGCGATTCTTCGGTGGGCGTCATCTCGGTCTGCGAAGGTGACGCGAACGAAGGTGTCATGGATTTCGCCGTGCAAGACGTCGGCGCTGGCGTCGTTTGGTGCGTGGTCGCCGGGCTCGTCCTCGAATTCGAAGAGTTGCCCCGATGCCATTGGTAGGCACAGGAGGGCGAGCCACAGCACGTGCTTCATGCCCGTTTCCTCGCAAGCAGCAACAAGAGCGGGGCCAGGAGTGGTGCAGGGGATTCCTTGGCTTCTGCTTCTTCCGGCTCCCCCGAGTCAGCGGGGGCGGGCATCACGTAATCTGGCCCAGTTGCGTTGATGACGAAGTTTGCTGCGGCGCCAAATTCGTCCCCAAGTGGCAAGTCGACATTCGAGACGTAGGAGCGGTTGGCGGGGCCGGTCACTCCGGAGACAGAGTCCACGTGGATGGGGGCGGGGATGGTGAGGTTGAGTGTGATGATGGCGCCGTTGCGTTCCGGCGTGATGCCAACGAATGGCAGCTCAGGGTCTCGTTGATCCCGGGCATAGCACCATTCTGCGACTCCGGCCATGTTTTCGCCGAGGAAGCATTTCAGAACCAATCGGCCATCCCCTTCTTCGAAGAGGACCGTGACCGCGTGCTCCAACGTGCTTTCGGCGGCCAATGTGAATGTGACTTTCGTGCCGTTGACCTCCATTCGCAGCAAGTCAAGATGGTCGAATGGCAACGTGGTGTCGCCCGCGGGGTCGTCGAGCACAAATTGACCCGACGCCAATGGAAGCAAGGCAAGCAGCAACAACCAACGCATGCGGCAAAACCCAGCTCGATTCTATTTCATCACTTTGGCACGTTCCTCTACCGTTGATTTATCTGCCCCATGCAGAATCGTTGCCCTGTGTCCCTCGCCATCGACGTGAAAGGCCTCGTGAAGGATTTCGGAAAAACCCGCGCCCTGGATGGCGTGGACTTGCAAATCAAGAAGGGGACCGTGTACGGAATCCTTGGCCCGAACGGCGCCGGCAAGACCACAACGGTCCGCGTATTGACGACCCTCATCCGGCCCACCGAAGGCTCCGCGTCCGTTCTCGGGCACGACGTGGTCAAAGAAGCCAAGACGGTTCGCAAACACATTGGCTTGACCGGGCAATTTGCAAGCGTCGATGAAGAAATGACTGGCATCGAAAACCTGGTTCTGGTGGGCCGCTTGCTTGGCCTGTCGAAGAAGGCCGCCCGCGCCCGCGCGCAGGAATTGATGGACGGCTTCGATTTGAAGGAGGCCGCCAACCGCCTGGCAAGCACCTACTCCGGGGGCATGCGGCGCCGACTGGACATCGCAGCAAGCCTCATCGTGACCCCCGAAATCTTGTTCCTGGACGAACCCACCACGGGGCTTGACCCTCGGAGCCGCAACCAAGTTTGGGACATGGTCCGCGCCATTGCAAACGCCGGCACCACCGTGGTGTTGACCACGCAGTACCTGGAGGAAGCAGACCGCCTGGCAGACCGGCTCGCCGTCATTGACCACGGCCGCGTCATCGCGGAAGGCACGAGCCAAGAATTGAAGGCAAGCGTCGGCTCCAACGCGTTCACGGTGCGGTTGCGCCACAAATCGAAGCGCAAGGAAGCAGAACAAATTCTCACCGCCCGGTTCAAGTCAGAATTCCGACAAGGGGAGGACGAATCCGAATTGACCGGCGCGGCGGACCAAGCCAAAGTTGGCACGGCCCTGAACGATCTCCGGAAGGCAGGCATCGAAGTGACCGAGTTTTCCATGGGCTCGCCGAGCCTTGATGAAGTGTTCTTTGCTTTGACTGGGAAACCAGCAGAAACCACGGAGGCGGCCGCATGAGCGTCGAATCGTTGCTGCAACGAGGCGAACGCCCCAAGCCACCAGGCGTCTTCCGGAGCGTCCGCGTGCATGCATGGCGCGCCGTGGTGAAAATCAAGCACGTCCCATTCCAACTCTTCGACGTCACCGTCACCCCCATCATGTTCACGCTGCTGTTTACGTTCCTCTTCGGTGGTGCCCTCGCCGGCTCCCCGAAGGAGTACGTGCAGTTCCTCGCCCCCGGCATCCTGGTGCAGACCGTAGTGTTCATCACGGTGTACACGGGCGTTGGCGTCAACACCGACATCAAGAAGGGCTTGCATGACCGGTTCCGGTCCCTCCCCAACTGGCACCCGGCCCCCATTTTCGGCATGCTCACCGGAGACCTGTTCCGCTACTCCATGGCGTCGTTCATGGTGCTCGCGGTCAGTTTCATCATTGGATTCCGACCGGACGGCGGCATCCTCGGCGTCCTCGCCGCAGTGGGCCTCGTGCTCGCGTTCTGCTTGGCACTCTCCTGGCCCTGGATCATCATCGGCATGAAGGTCCGGACCCCGGAATCGGTCATGACGATGAGTTTCCTCGTGCTGTTCCCGTTGACCTTCGTTAGTAACATCTTCGTAGACCCCGACACCATGCCCAACTGGTTGCAAAACGTGGTGGCCGTCAACCCCGTGACGCACCTTGCCACTGCCACGCGGGACATGATGGCAGGCGACCCCGGCATCGAAGCGTTGTGGGTTTTGGGCGCAGCCGTGGCCATTGCGGCCGTGTTTGCACCCATCGCGATGGTCATGTACCGGAAGGAGCGTTGAGCCCGTATGTCCAACGTCGAAGCACGCCTCAAGGAAATGGGCCACGAACTCCCCGACCCCCCGGTCCCCGCGGCCGCCTACCATCCCTCCACGATCAGTGGCAACACAATCTACGTGAGCGGGCAAATCCCCGTCGTCAACGGCACCATCATTGCGCACGGCAAAGTGGGCAGCGAGCATGACCTCGAAGCGGCGCAGAAGATTGCGGAAGCGTGCGCATTGAACGTCATCACGGTCCTCAAAGTGGCCGCCGAAAAAGTTGGCAAGACGTTGGATGATGTGCGCGTGGTGCGTCTGAGTGGCTTCGTCGCCGTGGCCCCCGGCTTCACCGACATTCACCTCGTCACGAACGGTGCCAGCCACCTCATCCACGGCGCGTTCCAAGACCAAGGCGTCCACGCACGCAGCGCCGTCGGCATGGCAGAACTGCCTCTCGGAGTGCCGTTCGAATTGGAAGCCATCGCGGAATTCAACTAAACCGCCCGATCTGAAAGGGTGCTGGGCCTGGCACCGTCAATCGCGCTTCGTGTGAGATTGCTTCAAGAAAACGGCACATAGCACTATATTCTCGGCAGCGAGGTTTTGCCACATGCGCGTCTTGATGGTAGCAACTTTGTTCCTTCTTCCCTTTGCTGCGGCCGACCAAATTTTCATCGGCGGAACCGACTCCTACTTTTACCTCAATTTGGAGCAAGGCTACCTGAGCACGTTGCCGGATACCCCCGGGGGCCAGGTGGAGGGAGGGTTTTGGGAAGGAACCACTGTGTTTCCGCGAGCGGGGAACATTGACTACGAAGAACACCGCCTTTTGGGGGAACCAAACGCCCCCGTGCCCATTCGATTTGACAACGAATTCCAACCTGCATTGCAACTGACCTTTGAGTGGCTGCCTGGACTTGCTTCGGTGACCGCGACCGTGCATGATTTGCAAGGAAACCTGGTGATGTCCGGAAGCCACGAACAAGTGGTCTTTGTTGCGTTGTCCTCCTCCGTTCACATCCCGCTGGAGTATTCGCAACTCACCGCGGACGGGTTGACCCTGCGCATTGAATGGAACCAAGGCACCTTGGTAAGCGACGGCAGGGACGCACGCTTGCACGTACAAACGGCCCCTGAGCACGGGTTCTTGGTCGTTGCACCGCCACGAGAAACGGACGACGGGAACGTGGAAACCTGGTTGTTCCAGCAGGCCAATTGGGGGCTCTACGATTACAGAGAAGCCAGCCTTGCCATCATGGGCCCGATGTCCATGTACTACGAAGCGGTACGGGACGGGACATTGGTGAACGAATCCATCAATTGGCGGTTGCCGATGGATTTGGATGACGGAGAGTACACGGCCCTGTTCACGTCTCGCAACCACGCGAACACCCAGTACACATTGCTCGAGAGCTGGTTTACCATCACCGACGGCCAGCTGGACACTGGCTCGATTCACAATGCGAACGCCAACGTCAATTACGGAAAGGAAAGCGAAGAGAGCCCTGGAGGAGGGGCGATTCTTGGTTTGCTGGCGTTGGCAAGCCTTGGGTTGGCGCGACGGCGCATTGGGTAAGCAGAGCGTACCTTTTTCACCTTTCAACCCTAACATGTTCTACTTTCGGGTGAACAATGCCGTACGAACTCTCCGACGACGAAGCGCTCATTGAGAAAATGGTGGCCGAGTTTGCCCAAGGCCAAGGCCTTGAAGCGGCAAGCGACCGCGACCGCCACGACCAGTACCCCGCCGACCTCGTGACGCAAGCGGCACAGCTGGGCCTCACAGGCATGGGCCTCCCGGCCGAAAAAGGCGGAGCAGGCGTGACCGCAGGCGCGTACGCGCTCGCTTTGTACGAATTGGCCCGCGTGGACCCAAGCGCCGCAGCGATTCTTGCAAGCCACAACGGCATGGCGCTCCGCATCCTCGCGGATCACGCCGTGGCACCGCAATTGGTCGCCGGTGAACCGGGCGCCTATCTTGCAACAGAGGAAGCGGGCGGCAGCGACAAGAGCCGCCTCACCACACTTGCCACGCCCACCGATTCGGGATTCTCCCTGACGGGGCGGAAAACGTGGGGCCTCGGCGCGTCCGGCGCAAAGCACTTCGTGGTCCTGGCGCACGTGGAGGAGCACGGGGCCAGTTTGTTCTATGTGCCTGCAAACGCGGAAGGCATCAGCCTCGGCCACAATGAGCCCTTGATGGGACTCCGCGGGGCCGGCATCCGAACCGTGTACTTCGACGACGTTGCATTGCCAGCAGATGCATTGATTGGCGAACTTGGCTCCGGCATGGCCCAGTACAAGGCCGCCTTGCCGTGGATGCAAATCGGCACGGCCGCGGCAATCCTCGGCGGGGTTGCGGGGGCGTTTGATGCGGCATGCCGGTTCGCGGAGGACCGCGTGCAATTTGGCGAACCCATTGGAAAGTACCAAGCCGTCAGTGATGGCGTGACGAACATCGACTTGCAGTTGGCCGCCGGCCGCGCCTTGTTGTTGGAGGCGGCTGCTTCCGTTGAAGCAGGCAAGGACGCGGTTGCGCAGGCCGCCCGCGCGAAGGCGTTTGCTGCCGAAATGAGCATCCCAATGACCCGTCAAGCCATCCGCATCCAAGGCGGCACAGGCTTCATGCGGGAAGGCGGAACGGAGCGGTTTGCTCGCGACGTGCGAGCCTTGTGGTTCGTTGGCGAAACGCCACACATGCAGCGAGACCAAATCAAGCGGC
>JBMZMP010000064.1:5193-7776 GCA_049619235.1 Thermoplasmatota archaeon | reverse complement strand
GCAAACGACACACACCTCGTATAGCGCCACGATGGACATCGACCTCCACCTCCGGCTCTTTTTGTGGAGTGCACGCGCCGCCCAGGCGGCACCCCAGCCAATGCAGGTGGACATGCCGCCGGGGCCGTGGCTGTCGTTCATGACATTGAGGCCCACGTGGTCGTGGAACGCCCAGTAGCCGGGGTTGTCTGCTTCCATGATGATGTCGAAGCGTTCGCCGGGGCCAATGCTGAGGGTGTCGCGGCGGTACGGGGTTTCGAGGGGGTAGCCGTCCTCGGCGACCACGAGGAAGTTGTGGCCGTGCAAGTGCATGGAGTGCCATTCGTCACCCACGTTCATGAGCCGAATGCGGATGGTTTCGCCTTCTTCCACAACGAGTGGTTCCGTGTCAGGGAACGCTTTGCCGTTGATGAGGTACGTGTTGTATTCCGGCGAGTACACTGGGTACGTGACCGGGTACCATTCACGGTTTGCCTGTTGGATTGGGGTCACGGCGTGGCCGCCGTTGCAGTTGAGTTGCCGGAGCACCGGTTCCAGTTGCGCTTGCAGTTCCGGCGGGACGTTGCTTGCGGCATCACACGCCGCCTGTCGCCCCGGATCCAACGCCGGGTTTCCAAGCGTGTTGGCAACCAAGGCGTTTTGGGCCAAGTTGTCTTGGGCGTAGCGGCCAAAGCAGCCCACGCGCTCGGCGAAGTCGCCGCTGGATTCGGCGCCCGTCAATGGGTCCGTGTTGCCGTGTACGTGGCAGTTGTCCCATTCGTCGAGCATCATGACGAAGTCGCGGTCCACTTTGTATTCGGGGTCCACTTCTTCCACGATGAAGGCGCCATACATGCCGAGGTCCATGTGGTGCGCCACGTCCACGTGGCAGTGGTAGAAGTAGGAGCCTGCCTTGAGGTCCTCGAAGACGTACGTGTAGCTTTGTCCGTTGTGGATGGGCATTTGGTTCAGGAACGGCACGCCGTCCATGGCCCAATCCACGAGGCCACCGTGCAAGTGGAACGTGTGTGGCAAGGGGTTGTTGTTGATGACGGTGAGGCGGATGGTGTCACCTTCCTTGACACGGATTTCCGGGTTCGGGACGCGGAGTTCGTCCTGGCCAACGATGCTGAAGCCGGCGGCGACGACGCGCATTTCAGTTTCGCCGTCGTTGAGCGTGTAGAGCGCAACGGTGTCGTCGGCCCATTCCTTGACTTCGAGGGTGAAGTCGTGGGTCTTCGGCGTGTAGTTGCTGCTGCCGCTGTCATTGACGCAACCGGCGAGGCTGAGAACGATGGGAATCATGAGGATGCCCCATACGAATCGGTTCATGCCCGTTGGACGAGGGCCCAAGGATAAAGGGATTGTCGCACCAGCAACGAAACATGCCCGTCGCTGCGACCCCGTTGCTTAGATGCGGGGGTCGAATGGGTCCTTCCATTCCACGAAGTCGAGCGTTGGCGCGAGGTTGGCCCCGTCCAGGAACATGTGCACCAACGTGAACACGATGGCGGCGATGGCGAGGCCGAAGTGGGTCCAGCGCCAAGTGGCGTAGTTCCATTTGCGAATCATGGGCACTTGGATGGCGCCCGTGACGCCGAGGAGAAGCATAGCGATGATGCCGATGCCGCCCCAGATGAGGCCATTGGTCCAGTAGAAGGATTTCTCCCAGGGGCCAACGAAGAGTACCAAGTGGATGACGGCCATGGTGATGATGCCGTAGCTGAGGAAATTGTGGAATGCGACGCGGCGTTTGGCGGCTCCGAAGAAGCTGTTTTGGTGTCGGCGCGTTGCTTTTCCAAACATGCCGCCGGTGTAGATGCTGGCGATGAGGAGCACGGCGCTCACGTATCCGACGATTTCACTGATTTTGGTGACGGTGACGCCGAGGGCAAGGTCTTGCGTGGTGCCGGTTTGGGGGGTGCCGCTGAATTGCAATCCTTCGCCGCCTGCGGAGAGGTCGAAGCGGAAGTTGCGGTTGATGTAGGCGTAGTCGGGGTAGGTGCTGCTTTCGTGGGCGTCGTGCAGGTAGTACGTGGTGGTGTTCATGTCCACCGTGATGTACTCGCCGGGGCCGGGGACGTCGTTTGCGACGAGAATCCAGCCGAAGGCCGTGGCTTGGCCCGCGTCGAGGCTGACGGTCTTGGAAAGGAATTGCACATTTTCCCCGGTGACGTTGTAGTACTTGTCGAAGGTGACACTGTAGGCCACTTCGCCCACCACGTTCGTGGGGGAGCCGCCGGCAGACACGGGCGTGAGGTACACTTCCACGGTCCACGTGCCGAACCCGGCGTCGCTGATGTCGGAGCCGCTTTGCAAATGCAGCACGGCGGGTTGCCCTGGGCCGGGCGCTTGGGCACGGTAGTTGGTGGTTGGGCTGCTTGGCGGTTCGCTGCGGCCGGGGTACATGCGTGCGGAGAGTTGCGGGCCGATGTTGGCGTCCGTGTTCTCCGGGGTGATGGTGATTTTGAGGTCGGTGGTGCCTGCTTCCACGAAGCCATTGACGAAGTCGGTTTGCTCGTTCAGGAAGTTTCCTGGATTCGAGGTGTCGGTCAAGTCAACGGGGGGAATTGCACCGAGGATGGTTTCGCCGAGGTTGGGGGG
>JBMZMP010000064.1:0-5183 GCA_049619235.1 Thermoplasmatota archaeon | reverse complement strand
ACTAAACCCAAGACTGGGGGCGTTTGCAATGTTGAGGCCACCTTCCAGTTTCTGGATTTCCGCGAGCCACGCATTGCTGACGCGCACTTCGTAGGCAAATTCGTCACCAATGGCCGCCGTGGTTTGCGGACCGGTGACTTCGATCATTTCCTTCAACGGAACGTCGTCCGTGTAGTGGCAATCCCAGCATTCGCTGTCCTTGACGTCCAAGTACCCGCGGGAGGTGATCTCATTGGGGACCGCCACGGCGACGGATCCGACGAGGAGGAGGACGATGAACAGGTTGCGCCTCGACATAAGGAGCGACCTGCTTTGGAGTTCCTAAGCGTTCTGGCCGCGACCGGAAAATGTTAGAGGCCCGCGAGGGGGTCTTTCCAGCCGATTGCGTCGGCGATTTCCGTGAAGTTCGCACCGTCCAAGAGGATGTGCACGATGGTGAACACGATGACCGCAATGGCAAGGCCGAAGTGCCACCAGCGCCACGTGCCGAAGTTCCATTTGCGAATCATGGGGACCTGCATTGCGCCCGTGACGCCGAGGCCGAGCATGCAGAGGATGGCGACGCCACCCCAAATGAGTCCCAAGGTCCACGGGTAGCCTGGTTCCAAGAGGAAGAGTACGGTGTGCGCCACGGCCATCAAGATGATGCCATAACTGAGGAAGTTGTGGAACGCGATGCGTCGTTTGGCGTTTCCAAACAATTTGTTTTGGTGACGCCGCGTGGCTTTGCCGAACATGCCGCCCGTGTACACGCTGACGAGGATGAGGAAGGTGCTGAAGTAGCCCATGATTTCGCCGATCCGGTCCCATGGGATGACCACGCCGGAATCGGTGGGCGTTTTCGGGACGCCGTCGTTGACGAAGGTGATTTCGTCGCCGCCCGTGACGCTTCCACCTTGCACTGGGATTTCCACGGTTTGCGTGTACCGCCAAATGTCGTAGCCTTCGCTGGTGGTGCCGGGGTGTTCGTAAAACGCCGTGGCGTTGACGGTGATGCGGACGATTTCGTCGCCCGGTTCGTTTTCGGCCAGAAGCGTCCAAGCGATGGGGGCAAAGAGACTGTCCGAGACGTCTTGGCCTTCCAAAACTTCGGGGCTGCTGACTCGTTTTTGCCGTTCGCCCGTGACGTTGAACCACCCCTGCACGTCCACGCTGAAGTCCTGCGCCAAGAT
This sequence comes from Thermoplasmatota archaeon, assembly GCA_049619235.1. Lineage (GTDB taxonomy): Archaea > Thermoplasmatota > E2 > JACPAO01 > JAHFTW01 > JBMZMP01. The sequence goes on along the minus strand of JBMZMP010000064.1, from coordinate 4,011 downwards.
GCCGCTGGGGCTGAGGAGTGGGTTTTCTTCCACCACCTCGATGGCCCATTTCCCGTAGCCCAAGTCGGCGAGCGTGTTGGCGCCTTTTGCATGGTAGCGCTCCGTGCCACCAGCTGTTTCCGAGTCTGCGGTGACCGGGTCGCCGTCACGGGAGGCGGTGCCTGGCCAGACACGGAGTGCGAGGTCAGGCGCAAGGGGTGAGTCGGTGGTTGCGGGGCGGAGTTGCACCAACAAGTCGGTCACACCCAGTGGGACGTCGATGTCCAATTGGACCACCCGTTCTTCCAAGTTCGCCTCCACGGCGAGCGTGCCGTCGTAGCCGCGCTTGTAGGGCTCTTGGCCGCTGCTGAAGCCAAAGCTGGGGGCCTCTGAGAGGTCCATGGTGGCTTCGATGTCCATCAATTGGGCATTCCAACCGTTTTGCACTTGGATTTCGTACAGGAACGGGGTTCCAACGGCCAGTTCCAAGTCCTCTGGCGGCGTCACGAAGTACATGGCCTGTAGGGGCGGACCAAAGGAGCCTCCGCCTTGTTCGTGGCAACGGTAGCACTCGCTCTCCGCGAGGTTGGTTGGCTCGGAGTTGATGGGGTTGGCTGCTTGCGCCACGACGGCGATGACAGCGAGGAGAAGGAGCGTTTGACGGCGCGCCACGCCAACCCATCGGCGACGTTTGGTTAAGAGTCTAATGGACTTGAACTTGAACCACCGGGCGCAGGGCTGGGGCCAAACGCTTCCCGAAGCGGGTCGTTCCATTCGTAGTACTTGGCCACTTCTTCTTGCACGAATTCAAAGTGAATGCCGTCCATGAGGATGTGCGCGGAAATGGAGAAAATCAGCAGCAGCGCGCTCGAGTAGTGGATGAATTTCCATCCCCCGTAGCCCATGCCTCGAATGATCGGCACCTGGAAAATGCCGGTCAAGGCAAGGATGAACAGAAGCAAAATGCTGATGCCGCCGAAGAACAGGCCGATGCTCCAATGGTATTGCTGTTCGTACAAGAACAGGCCCAAGTGGGCAAGGGCAACCCAGAGCAGAGCTTGGCTGGTGAAGTTGTGGTACGCGATGCGGGCGCGGGCTTTGCGGAAGAACAGTTGGGTGAACCACTTCATGGGTCTGCCGAAGATGCTGCCGGTGGTGAGTGAACTGACGACGAGGAACGCGGCGGTGTACCCGAGGATTTCGCCGAAGCGGGCCAGGGGGATGTTCTCTGACACGATGACTTCTGGTTCCGCTTCGGTTTCGTTGTTGCCAATGACGAACACGTCCGGCGGTTCTTCTCCCTCGACTGGTTCGGGGAAGGTGAAGGGGAATTTCAGGGACTTTTCGAAGCGCCACGTGTCGAAGGAACTCTGGCTTGCCGCGTGGCGGTAGTGGCCGGTGAGTTGTACGTTCACGTCCACTGATTGGCCTTCCTTTGGCAGCTCCTCGGCGTAGAGGCGCCAGCTGAACGTGGTGTGGTTCAAGCCGCTTTTCTCTTGCCCGTCGAGCACGTCGGCGGATGCAAGGAATTGCGTGGGTTGATCTGTGACGTTGTACCAGGCGCCCCACTTCGTGGTGATGGATTGTTCCTCTTGCACTTGGTCCAATTCGTTCAAGTCGTCAAGAAGGCCCGCGCGGGTGATGCGGAGCGTGTATTCGCCGCTCGCGTCCGCGATTGTGCGGCTGCCTCGGAGGGTCCAGTGGTATGGCAGGGAAATGGCGGTTCCGGCTTGGCTGGTGGACTCGCCAGGCGCCCACAATTCGGCGGTGAGCGTGGCAGATTCGTCGCCGGGTTGGTCCTGGGTGGCCTGGAACACGAAATCCGTGGCGCCGACGGGGACGGTGAACTTGGTTTCCGCCGACTTGGCTTCCCGGTCCGAAACGGTCGCTCCAGGGATGTCCGCGGCGCCTGCACCGCTTGTGGGGGGTTCGTTGGCGGCAAAGGCAAGGGCAGGTACGCGACCCACGTCCAATTCGGCGTGGATGTCGTACTCCTTGGCCCACCACGTATTGCGGACGGTGACGTTGAAATCAAACGCTTCCCCCGGCGTGATGGCGGCTTCTTCCACGTTCACCACGAACATTTCCACGAGGGCGGTCCGTCCGCCACCTGAGCCGCCTTGTTGGTGGCAGTCGTAGCATTCGGAATCTTTGACGTTGCTTGCGCCTTCGTTTTGAGGTGATTGCGCAACAGCGAACGCAATTGCCAGCAACAGTAGCAGCAACAGTTTCGTTCGCATGGCCGTTTCCAGTCCCTCCGCGATTTAAGAGCTATGGAGCCATGTGGCGGTGTCACGGATGGCTTCCGCACTGCTCATGCTTGGCACCCAGCCAAGTTCGCCAAGTTTGGCAATGGAGAGGCCCATGAATTTCACGTCGCCTTTCCAGCCTGCGCCACCGTTGCCGCCCGTGTATGTGAACGTGGGGCTGAGGCCCATGACTTCGCTGACGATGCCAGCCAATTCGGTGACCGTGATGCCGTCTGCGCTGCCCACGTTGTACGGGTGGACACCGGGGGGCGCGTGGGTGAATGCGTGCAACATGGCCGCGACGGTGTCTGCCACGTGCACGTAGCTCTTGTTTTGGGTGCCGTCGCCAAGAATCGTCAATTCATTGGGGTTGGCTCGGAGCTTATGGACGAAGTCGTAGGTGACGCCGTGGTTGCTGCGGGGACCCACCACGTTTGCGAACCGGAACAGCAAGGCGTCCATGTCGAAGGTGCCTGCAAAGGAGGCGATCAGTGCCTCGCAGGCAAGTTTTGCGCCGCCGTACACGGAGATTGGCAACAATGGACCGTAGTCCTCGGGGGTTGGCATGACGTGCGCGTTGCCGTACACGGTGCTGGTGCTGGTGAAGACGAGGTTCTTGACGCCGTTTCGGCGCATGGCCTCCAGAACTTGCCACGTCATGGCCACGTTGAGGTCGTAATGGGCGCCCGGGTCTGTGGCGCCGGTGCGCACTTCCGGGTTTGCGGCGAAGTGCCAGACGGAATCCATTCCGTGCATGGCCTTGTCGAGAGTTGCTGGGTCGGCCGCGTTTCCTTCGAGGAACGTGCATTGGTCCCGGGCCTGTTCCAGGAACTCCAGGCTTCCGCTACTGAGATCGTCCAGGACGGTGACTTGGTGCCCGGCGGCAACCAATGCGTCCACGGCGTGGCTTCCAATGAATCCGGCTCCGCCGGTGACGAGAATGTTCATGGCTTTCGGATGACGAAGGCGCGGTGATCCTTCTCGAACGGATGCAAGTCCACGTCCACCAAGATGTCCAACTTGGCGTCCCGGAGCCGTTCCCTCACTTCCTTGTAAATCAATTTGGTTTCCGTGGCGACGCTGATGGAGCGCGCCTTGACGAACAGGAATCCGAGTCCGCCCGATTCAAGCAATGGGAGGTTTCGGAAGAAAATGTCCACTTGGTGGCGCTGCGCCACGTCCTGCACGATGGCTCCGACGGGTTTGTCCACGTAAGCCGCGTAGCTCTCGGGCTTGCCTGCGTCAGCGAGAATGGGAATGACGTTTTGCCGCGCTTCCATGTTCCACAGCAAGTCCCGGACGCTGCGTGGCGAGAATTCCACGGCGTACACGCAGGCGTTGCCTTTGAGCATGTCACTGACGTGACTGACCGTGGTTCCGGTGCTGGCTCCGAGGTACAGGATGTCCTTTTGGAAATCGAACCATTCCGTGTCCGGTTTGGCGCGAACGAGGGCGGCGATTTTGCTGCGGAAGGGGTTCCAGTTGCGGAATTCGTCGCCGCGGAACGCGCGCAGTTTTTCGCCGTACACCTTGGTGCCGGGGACGCGGTTTTGGGTCCAGAGGAATCCTTTGTCTTCGAAGACGCCGTGGGTTTGGGTGGTTCTCATTCAGTCCCTCCTTGGGGGGCGGACGGGTCCGTCCGGCGCGGGGCGGTCTCGTTTCTTTTGGTACGGCTTCCCAGCCGGTTTTCCATACGGCTTGCCCGCGGGCTTGCCGGTTGGTTTTCCATACGGCTTGCCAGCGGGTTTGCCAGTTGGTTTGCCGTTGTATGGTTTCCGTGGAC
>JBMZMP010000063.1:318-7819 GCA_049619235.1 Thermoplasmatota archaeon | reverse complement strand
CCGCGGCTGCCGCCTCGGAATCACCTACCCCGAAATCACGGAGATGCAAGCACGGGCCATCCTGGAAGCAGCCGTCAACCTGCAAGAAGAAGGGCGCAAAGTGCTGCCGGAAATCATGATTCCCATCGTTGGAAACGTGGCCGAATTCCGACACCAAGAAGACATCGTGCGCCGCGTCGCAGACGAAGTGTTTGCGGAACGGGGCGTGGAAGTGGAATACCTCGTCGGCACCATGATCGAACTGCCCCGCGCGGCTCTCACCGCCGACCGCATCGCAGAGGGGGCCGAGTTCTTCAGCTTCGGCACCAACGACCTGACACAAACCTGCCTCGGCGTGAGCCGCGACGACGCCGGCGGATTCCTGTCTCATTACCAAGAACACCGTATGATTCCTCACGACCCCTTCCAAACCATCGACTTCGAAGGCGTGGGGCAACTGGTTGAGATGGGCACCGAGCGCGGACGCCAAACCCGCCCCGACCTCAAAGTGGGCATCTGCGGAGAACACGGCGGCGACCCCGAATCGGTCAAGTTCTGCCACCGCACCGGCCTCAACTACGTCAGCTGCAGCCCCTACCGCTTGCCCATTGCCCGCTTGGCAGCAGCACACGCTGCACTGGAGGCCTAAATGGCCGACATCAAAGACGTTCGACGACTCACCATCTCGGTTCTCCTGGTAGCAGGCCTCATCGCGTTGCTGCTCCTATTCCTGTGGCTGCACGACCGTGGCAGCTTCGAATGGGTTGTTCCAGAGAAAATGCTCGGCTGGCTCTCCTACGATGTGTGGGCCGTGGTGCTTGGATTTGTCTTCGTCGCACTTGTTGGTGTCATTGGTCTCCTCGTGTTTTCCTTGCCCATTGCGGCGGGCGGCCACGCAGTTGGCCGCATCCGGCAAGTGCAGTGCCAAGAATGCAAAGCGGTGTTCCACTTGGCAGACAGCGGCGAACGGCCCCTGATTCACAACTGCCCAAGCTGCCGCTCCATGGGCATCTACGATGGCACCGCGCCGCCCGTAGGCGAGCCGCCAAAACCAGAGCCCGCAAAGCGCATCGTGCAAATTGGCTTGACCTGCGAAAGCTGCGACCACGGGTTCAAGTTCACCGATTCCGGCGTGCGTCCACTGGACATCGTATGCCCTGCTTGCCAAACCGAAGGCACGATTTACTAAGCATTTACTAAGCAAGGCACCCGGCACGGGCCAAAGAGAGCCCCGGGGTTCGGGTGCGATTGATGCTATTCCAGTGTGGCGTGCCGTTCGCGCATGGTGGCCTCGGACTCGCCACGTTGCTCCTTCAGGAGCGCAACGATGCCGTCAAAGAACAACCACGCCGCAGTTTCAAACAAAGTGCCCAGCGGAGCGTACTCGTCGTGGTTGCCCGGCGGTGGCAGCAACGGAATGACCACGTGGCTCAACCGAGCAATTTCCGAATCCGTGTTGGCAGTCACGGACACCACTTTGGCGCCCATCTTGCGACCCAGTTCCGCCGTCATCACGACGGGGTAGGTTTGCCCGGAGCCGGACACCAGGATCACCACGTCGTCCTTCTGGACCGGTGCCGTGATGGTTTCTCCGACCACGAAGGTTTGGAACCCCAGGTGCATCAAGCGGACCGCGAATGCGCGGGCGACAAAGCCACTGCGGCCTCGGCCGTACAAGAACACGCGTTGCGCCGGGGCGAGCGCTTTTAGGAGGGCGTCCACGCGCGCCGTCGGCACATCCAACATCGCCTTGGTGGCGTCATTGATGGCAGCGAGGGGTTGCTGGAGGTCCATTTACTTGAGGTTGCGAATCAACGGAATGTTGTTCTTGTTGTACACGATTTCCTTCCCTTCTGGAACCTTGAAGACCAGGTTGAATCCTTCCTTCTTGGCCTTCATGAAGTAGAATCGGTTTTCCTTCTTGTACAACTTGTACTCGTCCACTTGCACTTGGCGGCGGCCGGAGTCGTCCGATTGCAGAACCTTCGGCTTCTTCAATGCAGGCTCAGCCTTTTTCACGGGCTTGGCTGCCTTTGCTGGCGCCTTTGCTGCCTTTGCAGGTGCTTTTGCTTTGGCCGCGGGTTTGGCCGCAGGTTTTGGCTCGGGGAGGTTCCGGATGACGGGGGTGCCGTTCTTCGTGAAGCCCACTTCCTTGCCGTCTGGAACCTTGTACACGACGCTGAAGCCGTCGCGTTTCTCCTTCATGAAGTAGAATCGGTTCTCCTTGCGGTACAATTTGTACTCACCCACGGAGACTTGGCGGCGGCCGGAGTCGTCCGATTGAATGACGTCGCGGCTTGCGGCGCGTGCGGCGCGTGCGGCTTCCTTCTTGGCGTCCGCTTCTGCCTTCTTGCGAGCGCGCTCTTCTTCCTTGAGGCGCTTGGCTTCTTCGCGCTCGAGGCGGCGTTCCTCTTCTTTGCGGGCCTTGTCTTCCGCTTCCTCTTTCTCCCGGATTTCCCGGGCGAGGCGTTGGTCGCGGCGCTCCTTCGACCGGTCGAATACGATGTTCATGTACATGGCATCGTGCTCCATGATGGGCGAGGTACTGAGGATGGTTGCGTCGAAGTTGTGATCCAAAATCACGTCGCACAACGGTTCGAATTTGAGGTCCCCTTTTTTGATGGGGATGCGGTAACGGGTGTTGCCGTTCTCGTAGTGCACGCCGGTGAAGTGAATGAGGTAGTGCTTCAAGCGAAGCTTGGAGAGGCGGTCGAAGATGCCGAGGAAATCGTCGGCTTCTTGGAGGGCGCCGTTGCCGCGGGCGTGGATGTGGGCCATGTCGATGACTGGGACCACGCCTTTGACGCGGCGGCACACTTCCGCGGCTTCCTCGAGGCTGCCGAAGACGTTGCGCTTGCCCATGATTTCCAAGCCGAGGCGGGGCTTCCAGCCTTCCCGGATGAACACGTTGCGGATTTCCCGAAGGTTCTCCACGACCTTGTTCATGGTTTCTTCCTTGTCCAGGTCACCGTAAAAGCCGGGGTGGAACACCACGGTTTCTGCGCCCATCAAGTTGGCGAGGGCGCCAGTGGCGACAATTTTCTGGAACGAACGCTGGATGTTTTGTTCGTCCCCTGCGAGGTTGATGTAGTACGGCGCCTTGACGTGCAGCTCCACGTCGCAGGCTTCCGCGGCTTCGCGAATCTTGATCGCTTCTTCCTCCGTCATGCGGATGCCACGGACAAATTGCACCTCCATGGCGTCCAATTCCAAGGCGCGGGTGTACAAGATGCCATCTCGCACGGTACGGCCTTTGCACGACAGGGGGATTCCAGCAGGACCAAAACGAATCATGAAGCAGGCTCCGCGACGGGGCGGCCCCTTTAAAGGGTTGCAACGAGGGCCTGGCCGGTTCTTGCTTCAAAATCAAAGCCAACCGTCTTTAAATGCGCCGTTGTTCCAAACACTGTTTATGGTCGCCGATGCGCTTCGCAGTACGCTCGACACCCTTCAGCTGGACCCTTCCGTTCAGAAAGATCGGCATTACTTGATTACCATGCTTCGCCGCCTCGGCTACACGGAAGTGGAAATCAGGCAAGCGCTTGGTGACTACGTGGAAACCCACGAAAGCCGGGAAACCATCACGGAGACCCACACGGAAACCAAGACCGTGGAATTGGAATACAACCACGAAGCGGCCTCTGAAATCGAGGACTTCGAACCGGTCACCCCAAGCCGACAAGGCGGCTTCATGGTCCAGGAAGTGGAAGAACCAGAACCTGAAGAAGAACCGGAAGAAGAATGGGAATACGTGGAAGAACCCATTGAAGAGTTCGAGCAAGTGGAGGAGGAAGAGGAATGGGAGGACGTGGAAGACATTCCACGCACCGAATTCCAAGAACTCGACATCCCCGAAGAACCCGAAGAGGAAGAAGTCTGGGAAGAGCCTGCCACTGCGGTCCATTTCCAAGAACTCGAAATTGCGCCTCCAGCCATCCCTGAACCTGCCCCCGGAAAACGGGTGCGCCTGAAAGTCATTCGCGCAGGCTCTGCTGAAGAAGCCGCAGACATTGCCCGCTCACGCGGCGACCGCGTCGTTCACACCGTGCCCGTCACCGTGAACGGAGGCCAACCCACCCAGGACAGCTGGGAAAACCCCACATTCGAACACGACGACGAAAACTCTGCCGTGGTCTGGGACGCAGCAGAAGACCCACAATGGGACGAAGGCAGCGAATGGGACGCCGGCGACGATTGGGAATCCACGGAGACCCAAGAACAAGCCGTTGAAGCAACCCCGGAACACGCCGTTGACCCATGGGACGTCACCAATGACCAAGACGAATGGGCGGACGACAACTGGGAAGCCGAAGCAGCTCCCGCTCAACCGGTGGAAGAATCCTGGCAAGTGGACGCACCAGAGCCAGCAGCGCCCGCGCCCGCAGCCGCCGCGGCACCCACGGACTACTTTGTCCGCAACGAATACATTCTCCACAAACGGGAAGCCAAGATGCCAAGCGGCAAAACGGAAACCCTGTACTTCTTCGCAAAGGGGCTCAGCGAAAGCGGCACCCCCTGCCCGCTCCCTGCTGGTTACAAGGTCAGTGAGCACCCCGGCAGCAAATTGCCCTACATCGCAAAGGAGGATGCCTAATGGAAGAAGAAAACCGACTCATCGTTGAACTCGGGGAAGCCGACGCTTTCCACGAAGAAGAAGACGTTCCCGTGAACGCATCCTTCGAAGTACCCATTCTGAGCCGCATGCGCGGACTCTCCATCGCCGGCGTCATTGTACACATCCTCGGCGTGATTGCAGCCATTGTCATGGCCGTGTTCTTGGTCATGGGCTACCCACAAAACTGGTTCCTCAACTGGACGCCCGGAAACGAGGCGGATCTCAAAGTGCTCAAAGAGCGCGTCATTTCCCTCGCCTTGATCTCCGGCGCACTCATGTTCAGCGGCCTCGCCATGTACACGTACGGCCGCACCGTGCAAGGAGGCGAATCATGAGCCAAGACTACCTCGTCGTGTACGAGGAAGACATTGAAGGCCCCGCCTACGATGAAGTGGTCATTGACGTGGCCCGCAAAGAAGAGAAGCCAAAGCATTTCGACGCGGATTTCAGCATCAAGGTCACCAACAAGGCCGGCGTCTTTGCAACCATTGGGCTCATCATGGCATTGTTGGGTGGACTCGTGAGCATCTTCACCGCCATCTTCTACATCCTGAACTACCCGCAGGAATGGTGGGACACCCCCGGCGACTCCATCCCTCGCCTCACCGCCGCACTCGCCATCATCGGCGTGTTGCTTCTGATTGTCGGAAACCTTCTCGTGGGCTTCGGTCGCCAATTGCATGCATTTGGCACGTTGAACGCGATTCGGTTCCGTCGTGAATAATCTCCAATCGATTCTTCGCGAATCTCTTCCCCTTCTCCTGCTCATGGCCTCCGTTGAGGTCCTAGCGGGCTCTTTTCTTGGACACATGGAGGAAAGCCTGGATCGGCTGCCGGGCCTCCTCGCCATGGTTCCCGCCATTTTGGCAATGCGGGGGAACATCAGCACCAGCATGGGCAGTCGCCTTGGGACGCAGACCCGGTTTGGTTTGATTCCCCGGGACCGAATTTTCAGTCCGATCGTGGTGCAGAACTTGGTGGCAAGCATCGTGCTGGGCATCATTTTGTCCGTTTTGGCTGCGGTGCTTGCGCACGTGGTCACGGTCCAATTGGGACTGGAAAGTGCCGGCATTCTACGGCTCTCCATCATCGCGGTGACGGCGGGGCTGTTGTCCGGGTTCGTGATGGGTGGCGTGGCCATTGGGGTCATGCGATTGGCGTTCAAGCGTGGGCTTGATTTGGACAACGTAGCAGGTCCCATTCTGATGACCGCAAGCGACGTAACGACGCTGTTGGTGTTGTTTGCAACCAGCCGGGCCGTGGGGGTGTGGATGTGATTGGAAACGTGGCCGGCACCAACTGGAAAACCATCACGTTGCATTCGCTCCCCGTCCTTGTGGGGGCCGTGTTCATCGGCGTCCTGGCGGGGCAAATTCTCTCCTATTACCAAGACCGCTTGTTTGCCATTCCCATCTTGCTTGCGCTGGTCCCAGCCATCAACGGCATCGGTGGCAACGTGGGGTCGGTGCTCGGGTCTCGGGTGGCAAGCGGCTTGCACTTCGGAGGGCTTTGGAGCAACCAGGCCCGCGGGTTCCGAACCGACCTCCTCGCCAGCGTCATCTTGACGGTGGTCACTTTCACTTTCCTTGGCGCGTTTGCCTACTTGGTCGCGCCGCTCCTGGGGCTCACGGTGACAATGAGCCTCTCGAAACTCGCCCTGACCACATTGCTGGCAGGATTGGGACTCATCGTGGTCATGATCTTGCTGGTCATTGTGGTGGGCATGCTGTCTCACCGATTCGGTTGGGACCCTGACAATCTCGTGGTGCCCGTGCTCACAACGGCCGGGGACACCTTGGGGATTGTCTTCCTCCTTTTGGCAGGGGAGGTGGTTGGCTTATGAAGTTCTGGAAAAAACGCATTGAAACCTATGAAGAAGTGGAGTACGAACCACTGACTGTCCTCGAGATTCTCATTGAAATGAAGGATTTGAGCGAACTCATGACGGACCTGGCGTACTCGGCGCTTGTGCTCGACAGCGACCCCATCGGCGATGAAGTGGAAACCCTCGCCGCCCGCATGGACTGGCTGAAGTACCAACTTCGATTGATGACCAGCCTCAGTGTGCGCACCACGGAAGACGCGGAGCAAGCAAGCGGCATCCTGCAAATCGGCGACGCCTCTGAACACATCGCAAACGCCGCAAGTGACATGATTGAGTTGCTGGACGCAAACGTCCAACTGCGGCCATTCTTGGGCAAGTTGTTCGACGAAGCGGACGACCGCGTGGGCACCCTCAAGGTTCCAGAACCAAGCCCCGCTCACGGCAAGACCCTTGGGGAACTTCGTTTCGAATCGGACACCGGTGTGCGAGTGATTGCACTCCGCCGCGGCCGCCGCTGGGTATACCGCCCGGACAAGGAACAGGAGATGCAGCACGGCGACCTGTTGCTGGTTCGCGGGCAACGCGAGGGCAACGAATTGGTCAAGAAATGGCTCCACGGGGAGGGTGAATTGTGAGCCGGAAGGAACGCGTGGAGGAACTGCTCCTCGAAATGAAGGACACCAGTGAACTCATGGTGGACTTGGCATACAGCGCCGTGTTCTACGACAGCGAAGGCATCGCGCACGAAGTGCAGGAACTGGAGGAAGAAGTGGGCGACATGCTCACCGAAATCCAACGCCTGACACTTGAATCCGTGAAGGATGGCGAACTCGCCGTGGACACCTCCCTGGTGTTGCTGCGCGTGGCCCAAGCGGCTGAAGTCATCGCCAACAGCGCCCTCGAAATCGCCGACGTGGTGCTCCGCGACGTGGAGCTGCACCCCATTCTCGCCGAAACCATCCGCACCAGTGACAGCAGCATCACCAAGGTGCTGTTGAGCCCCGCCAGCCGGTTCTGTGGTCCAAGCCTTGGTGAAATGGAATTGGAAACGGAAACCGGCCTGCGGATCCTTGCGGTCAAGC
>JBMZMP010000063.1:0-308 GCA_049619235.1 Thermoplasmatota archaeon | reverse complement strand
GACGGCGCTTTCCACTTGCGCGCGGACGATTTGCTCATTGCCGTTGGCCCCCGGGAAGCGCAAGGCGAATTCACGGCGGCCTGCGAAGCGTAGGCTTCAAAGCAACTTCTCCTTCCCCCTGCCATGGTCAAAACGCTTCACGACGGAGACTTCAAGGGAAAACGAGTGCTGGTGCGCGTGGACTTCAACGTCCCACTTGACGGCCGCACCGTCTCAGACCCTGCCCGTATCGAAGCGGCCATGCCAACCATTCGGTTCCTCCGCGACGCCGGCGCCAAGGTCATCTTGTGCAGCCACTTGGGTCGCCC
>JBMZMP010000062.1:3265-8017 GCA_049619235.1 Thermoplasmatota archaeon | reverse complement strand
CAGCGCAATGAGTGGAGGCGAAATCGCTGCCAGCGCCTACTACAGCGACCACAACTTGCGGGAAATGTTCACCCGGGAAAACACGGAACGACGACGCCAAGGCGGCGCCACGCTCCGCAAACACCTCACCGAGAAACAGGACCGACAATGCCTCGCCAAATTTGTCCCCATTCGGGAAGAATACGCCATCAGCAACAACAACGACGCAGTCATTGTGTGGGTGCAGATGCAAATGGAACTCGGCAAAGCCGACGACATTTCCCCTGAATTGATTGAAGTGGCCAAGCGCGTCACGGTGCCAAAACGCACCGACGCCGAAACCGTCTAGGCCCCTCGAAACCAAGCCTGCATTCGGGGATACTGTTCCGTGCCGAGCCTTGGCAAGACGTCAAGAACGGGATGGGCAAAAGACGCACACAAAAACTGAGACAGGGAAAGGGATGAGGATGGGAAAAGATGGCCAGGGGCCGATTTATGCGAGTCCGCAGGCGTCCACGAGTTGCTCTGGCGTCACGAGGGGGCCAAAGCGTTCCTTGAGGGCAAGCAGGCCCTTCTTTTGTTCAGCGTAGATCTCGAAGATGCGTTCGGGGCAGTTGGTTTCCTTGCCGTAGGCTTCCTCTTGCAGCTCGATGCGGGCGACGATGTTGTCGATGTACAAGCTGAACTGGCGTTGGTACAAGTCAAGGGCGTATTCCTTGCCAATGATTTGGTTGAACATGCGCTTCAGGTCCTCGAATTGGGGCAAGTAGCCGATGGGGGACTTGATCGCTTGCACGTCGCCGTGGGCGCGGCGTTCGAGCCAGCTGAGCCACACACGCACGTCGCGCTTTTCGCCAAGTAGGCCGGTTTCGCCTTCTTCTCCGCCGCGTGCTGCGTGGGTCAAGAAGTAGTTCAAGCCAGCCATGATGGGTTGGTCCTTGACCTTCATGTTGTTGAAGAACTTGAACTGGGCATCCATGTAGTCTGCAAGTGGCCCTGGGACGAAGGGTGCGTTGGCCCAGGGCTGGCGGTTCACGCCGGTGGCGCCCACTTCCGTCGCGGTGGCGGCGGATTGGATGCTGGCACCAATCACCACGCCTTCGTCGGCGTTGGTGGCCACCCAAACGGGGGGCATGGTGTCGCTGTCGCGGCCGCTGTACGTGATGACCTTGAGGGGCACACCGTCGGTGCTGCGGGCAGCTTCTAGGTTGTAATTCTTGATGTTGTCACAGGAGAGGGTGCAGCGGGCGTTCTTGTTGCTGAAGGGCACAAGGTTGCCGTTTGCATCGGTCATGCCGGGCGTCCATTCGCCCATGTAGTGCTTGCCGCCGCGGGGGCTGCTCCAGCCGTCGCCTTCCCAGCGGGGCTTGCCTTGGCCATCCACGAGGACGTTGCTGAAGATGACTTCTTCTTCGATGTCGCCGCGGAGGCATTGCATGAGGAAGGGGTCGCTTTCTTCGTTCACGTCGCGGACGATGCCGAAGATGCCGATTTCGGGGCAAACGGCGCGGATGGTTCCGTCGTCGCCGATCCACATTTGTGCCAAGTCGTCGCCGATGAAGTCGGTGCCAACCATGGCAGTGGTGGTCTTGCCGCAGCCACTTGGGGCGGCGCCGGCGAAGAAGGTCTTGCGGCCGGAGGGTCCGGTCATGCCGGTGATGAACATGTGCTCGGAGAGTTGCTCCCCGGTGCGCTCGTACGTGCAGAGGTCCACGGTGAACCGGTGGTTGCCCTTCTTCAAGAGGAGGGTGTTGCCGGCGTACGTGCAGAACATGCTGAACGTGGTGCGGTTGTTGCGGTCCATGTACACACGGGCACGGGGCACGTCTTCGCTGCGGAATGCACCCATGGAGTGGCAGTTCGTGAAGAACAAGCCAGCCCGCTCGGCTTCCGCGTCGAAGTGGTCAAACACTTGCGGGTACAGGATGTTTCCAGAGTGGACAACGTAGAAGCTGTCCGTGATCATGATGGCAGGCACGCTCGGAGCCGCGCCGACGGGGCCGCGGTTCCAAAAGGACACAAGCATGGTCTTTCCAGCCATGATGCCGTCCATGTTGTCAGCGATGTATTGGTGGGCTTCCTTGCGGGGTTGCTTCTTTGCAAGAACGCTGGTCTTTTCGTCTTCGTCCACGATGTAGAACGTTTGTTGGACGAGGCGACCTTGGTCCTCTGGCAAGTCGTAGTGGCACGTGTGGCCGGGGAGCGCGAGTTCGAATTCCTCACCCGCAAGCTTCGCGCCTTGGCGCACGTACAACGTGTCTGCCTCGGAGCCGCTGTTGATCCACACGCGGTCCGGCTTCATCATCACGATGGCGTTTGCAATCTTGATGACCGCGTCCGGATTCGTGATGGTGGCAAACTTCGCCTTGTTTGCCTCGCTGCACTTCGATTCCACCAAAGCACGGGCTTCGTTCACGTCGCTGATTCCGCCAATGCCGGCGAGAATGTCGTTTTGGAGTTGCACGTTTGCTTGCATGATGTTGCCCCAGGCCCTGTTTCGGCCTCACATGGGGTGCTGTATAACGGTTACGAAGGCCGGGTTAGAAGCGGCGGTTGTCAATTGGGCCGTCACGCCCCCATTGTTGTAGGTACACTTCCGGGAACAGGAAACTCCCCGCAAGGCCAACGGTCATCCCCGACACGAAGAGTCCTGCCGCTGCCACGGTCCGGGGGATGGGGACTCCGAGTACGCGCCGGGCTCGCACTTCTGCATGCGCATCCAGCGTCAACTTCACGCCCCACCACATCAATGCAAGGCCCGCAACTTGGAATGCACAATACAACGCAAACGGAAGCCAAGCCACACCGGTCGATGTCTGGGAGGAAACAAAAACTCGCCCTATGCCCCGCCCTGCGCCCCACTTTTATACAACCTGTTTCTCGGCGACCCTACCCTCCTTCATCAATTGCGCCTCTAGATCGTTAGACTGGTTGGCGTGCACTACGCAGGCTGGAGGGTGTCTGCAGGTGATATCATGAAGCGACCACGCAACCTAAAGCGCTACTGCACCAAGTGTGACAAGCACACGACGCACGATGTAGAGCGCATCAAGAAAAAGCGAGCCAGTGAACTCAAATGGGGTCAACGCCGATTCCGTAAGGTCACCGCCGGATACGGTGGTTTCCCACGTCCAAAACCGGAAGGCCGCGAAAAGCCCACGAAGCGCATTGCCCTGAAGTACACGTGCCAAACGTGCACCCGTGCCCACCAGCCGGCCAGCAAGCGCTCCAAGAAATTCGAACTCACGGAGGCCAAATAAATGAGTTTCATCAAGGTCCGTTGCAGCGACTGCAGCAACGAACAAGTGATTTTCAGCCGTGCAGCTACCCAAGTCAAGTGCTTGGTCTGCGGCACCAAACTCGCCACCCCAACCGGCGGCAGCGCTGTGTTGCACGGCGAATTGGTTGAAACCCTCAACTAAGCCCACAAGGCCCACTTTTCCCCTTCCCCCTCCCTTTTGACACCCTCGTCACAGCACCTCGTTGCAACCAATTTCAAAGCGTTCAGTGCGTGCAGTTGCGCTGATTTGTTGCAAGTTCGTGCCCCAGTGCTTATCTTGGGGTTCCCGCTGGCGCGGTTATGGCAAAACTGAACGAATTCCCAGAAGAAGGGGAACTGGTGGTCGGCACCGTCCACAAGGTGCAAAATTTTGGCGCCTTCGTCCTCCTCGAAGAGTACCCCCAAAAGGAGGGATTCGTTCACATTCGCGAAGTCGCAGCCGGTTGGGTCAAGCGCATTCGGGACCACGTTCGTGAACAACAACGCGTGGTTTGCAAGGTCAACTCCGTTGACAAGAAGAAAGGCCACATTGACCTCTCCTTGAAGTCGGTGAACGCGCACCAGCGCCGCGAGACCATTCAAAACTGGAAGAACGAGCAGAAGGCGGACAAACTCATTGAGATGTACGCCGCCGAGCAAGGCACAACCGTGGAAGCGGTCCTCGCGGACATCACCAAGCCCCTGCTGGAAGTGTGGGATCGCATGTACGATGCCCTGCAAGAACTGGCTGAATACGGTGAAGACGTGGCAAAGGAAGTGGGCCTCGAGGGCGAGTGGGTGGAGCCGCTCGTCAAGTTCTGCGGCGCAAACATCCAAGCCAACTTCGTGGAAGTGGCCGGGTTCGTTGAACTCAGCAGCCTCAACAGCGACGGCCTCAAACTCCTCACGAAAGCACTGGTTGCCTCCGAGAAATCCGAGTTCGACGACGTGAAAATCCAAGCCGCCTACAACGGTGCCCCACTGTACCGCCTCACGGTGCAAGCGCCCGACTTCAAGATTGCCGAAGAGCAATTGAAGGGTGCTGCGGACCGCGCCATCGCCATCATGGAAAAAGGCGGCGGCAAAGGCGCGTTCCACCGCGAACTGGAGGAATGACGTGGCCCGTGTCTTGATCAAGAACTGCGCCGAGTGCGGAGCCTACACCATGAAGGACGAGCACTGCGAGAAACCCTCCATTCCGGCCCGCCCCGCCAAGTTCAGCCCCGAGGACCACTACGGCGAATACCGGCGCAAACTGAAGAAGCTGGACAAATGAAGTTCAACCTCCAACAAGCGTGCAGTCCAAAGGACCCCGTGTTCTTGGAGGGCCTCCCAGGCATTGGAAACGTAGGCAAATTGACCTGCGATCACATTGTCAAACAACTCAACGCCA
Source organism: Thermoplasmatota archaeon (assembly GCA_049619235.1). Taxonomy (GTDB): domain Archaea; phylum Thermoplasmatota; class E2; order JACPAO01; family JAHFTW01; genus JBMZMP01. The sequence goes on along the minus strand of JBMZMP010000062.1, from coordinate 3,386 downwards.
CGCCGTGGTTCGAAATCACCAGTCGGGACTTCCCGCCACAAGTGACCATCCAAGACGATGGCACGGTGCGACTTGTGCACGCCATGCTTTGGCACGCAAAGACTGCACTACCAGGAGCCAA
>JBMZMP010000062.1:0-3255 GCA_049619235.1 Thermoplasmatota archaeon | reverse complement strand
TGGTCATCCTAACGGGTGACTTCCAACCCATGAGCCCAGACGGACAATACGACTTGGTGGAAGGGGTGCTTGACAAAATCCCCGACTGCAAGGAACTCTACACCATTGGCGGATTTGGGCTCGGCGCAACCGTGGACGAACCCAGTGTCATGGGCGCCGCCACAGACCTTGAGATGGTTGCGTCCCTAAAGGAACACGGCGTCCGCTTCGAAGAAGAGGAACCCGGCGCAGGCATCATTGGGGCCAGTGGATTGTTCCTCGGCGTCGGCATGCAACGCGGCCTCCGAGGCGCCTGCCTCATGGGCGAAACCAGCGGCTTCCTGCCCGACCCCCAAAGCGCCGCAAAGGTCCTCACGGTGCTCCGAGCACACATTGGACTCGTGGTGGATGCAGAGAACCTGGACGAGGAAGCAGAGGAACTTGCCCGCATTGCAAGCCAACTTAAGGACGGAGAAACCTTCGGCCCAGTTGACGACATGCATTATGGGTGAATTGAAATCCTACCCGGCGATGGGAACACAATGGGAGAACTGCTGAAACCGAAGCGCAAATCCACTCGCTTCAACGAAATTGTCAACATTCTCCTCAAGCACGACTTCTGGGGCTTGCTGCGGACCATCCAACGTGGCCAAATCACCACCGTTGGCGACGACGCCGTCACGGTCCGCATGCGCAAAATCCTTGAAGAGCTTGGCCCCACGTTCATCAAAATTGGCCAACTGCTCGCCACTCGCCCCGACCTGGTTCCACCTGAGTTCTCGGAGGAATTCAAGAACCTCTACGACGGCACCACCCCCAGCCCCTACCCCGAAGTGCGTGAAGTGATTCGCGCTGAACTCGGCGGCGAAATCGAGGAGTTCTTCACGGACTTCTCCCATGAAGCCATCGCCAGCGCCAGCGTGGGACAAGTGCACATTGCGCACCTCAAGGACGGCCAGAAGGTGGCCGTGAAAGTGCAACACGTCGGCATCGAAGAATCCATGCTCCTGGACTTCCAAATCCTGGAAGGCCTCCTCACGTTCATCGAAAAGACGTTCGCTGCCAGCCGCGTCTGGCAGCCCACCCAGCACCTCGAAGAATTGCGGGTGATGCTGGAACGTGAACTGGACTACCAATACGAAGTCAAGAACACCCTCAAAGTGGCGCACAACTTCCGCCACGACGAAACCGTCCACATCCCCTCCATGTACCCGGACCTCTGCAGCAAACGGGTCATGGTCATGGAATTCATCGACGGCATCAAATTCGCCCACCCGACGGAACTGGACCGCAAAGGCATCGACCGCAAGAACGTGGCCAAAATCATCACCCACGCCATGGCGAAGCAAATCTTCGTCCACCGGTTGTTCCACGCAGACCCATCCCCGGGGAACATGATGATTCTTGGCAGCAACCAAGTGGTGTTCCTGGACTTCGGCGCCGTTGGGCAAGTGACGGAGCGACGCAGCAAGACCATTCTCCGCCTCATCACGGGCATTGGGAAAAAGAACGTGGAGGACACCGTGGAAGCCATCGTGGACCTCTGCGAACAAACCGGGGAACATGACGAGAAGCGATTCCACACGGACGTGGAAAAAATCCTGGACTACTTCGAACGCGAAGAAGTGAGTGTGGCAGATCCCCGCATGATGGAGATGATCATGGACATCGCCACAGAGCACCGCATGCTCCTGCCGCCCGACTTCATGCTCATCAGCCGCGCATTGTTCCAATTCGACGGCTTCTGCCACGACTTGGACCCCGACTATGAATTGGTCTCCGTTCTGGAACCGCTCGTCGGGGAGCTGGTTTGGAAGAACATTGCCAACACCAAGAAACAGAAGGAACTCGTGGAGGAAACCGTTGGGGAGTTGCTGAAGTTTGCCCGCGCCTTCCCGCACACGCTGAACCAATTGGTGCGCCGCGTGGAACGCAATGAACTCCGCACCACCATCGACATTGCGGGCCTGGAAGGCTTCAAGCAAGCCCAAGGCCGCAGCACCCTCAAAATGAGCTTCACGGTCCTCATGGCGGCGCTCATCATTGGCCTCGGCATCGTCTACAGCGGCCCCAGCCCCGACGAACAATCCGGGCAGTTCCTGTTTGGAGCCGGCGGCCTCGTGGTGGTCTGGACCCTTGTGATGGTCTTCTGGAGCGAAGCCATGAAGGGCAACCGCGAACGCTAAGAAGGTCAAAGGACCATTCCTAGTCATGACCAAGGCAATTGCCATTCTGGGCATCATCGCGATGGCCATCGCAGTTCTCACCACGATCACCTCCGGTGAAATCGTCATCCTGCTGGCCCTGTTTGCGCTTGGCGCCGGGATTTACCTCTGCATCAGCAAAGAATGGCAACGCATCGCCCCTGGAGCGTCCGCCATCCTGTTCTCCATCCTTGGCATCATGGGGCGGCTGCAATCCATCAGCACTGAAGACGGCGGCGTGGACTTCTTCATCAGCCCCGAAGTTGGACACGCATTCATTCTCATCGCCCTCCTGGAAATCTGTGGCGCGTCCATCCTCCTCAACTGGGGGCAATTCGAACCGGAATGGCTGCAATGGATCTTCGCCGCCGCTTGGGGCATCGGCTTCATCATGGCTTTCGTCTCCAACGGCAACCTCGGTGCAGTCAACCTGGAAACCCTCGGCGTTCTCCTGCCCACCCTGGTCATGCTGGCGTCCCCCATTCTGTACCTGCGGGAAACCTAAAACACCCCCCTCCGTCGCCCCGCTATGAGCCTACGCACGCTCGGCTGCGGCGACGTCCGCCCGGAGCACTACGGAACCGAACAAACCTTCGCCGGATGGATTCACAACGTCCGTGCCAAAGGAAACATTGCCTTCCTTGACCTCAGGGACAACACGGGCAACGTGCAATTTGTTCTCCTGAAGAAAATGCTCGCCGAAAGCGCGCCCGAGTTGTTTGCCCAACTCACCAAGCTCACCCCTGAATCGGTGGTCAGCATCACTGGCCTCGTGAAGGAATCCGAGAAAGCACAAGCTGGCTTCGAAGTGCTGCCAACCAGCGCCGAAGTCCTCAACGTGGCAGCCACGCCGCTCCCCATGGCCCTCTGGGATGAGGAAATCGAAACTGGCCTCGACACCCGTCTCGACAACCGCTACATGGACGTGCGCGCCCCCCGCAGCCAAGCCATCTTCCGCATCCGCCACGCGGTGTTGCAAGCCGGTCGCGCTTTCTTCGAGCAAAACGGCTTCACGGAAATCCACACCAGCAACATCCTCGCCGCCAGCAGCGAAGGCGGCACGGACACCTAC
>JBMZMP010000061.1:0-8089 GCA_049619235.1 Thermoplasmatota archaeon | reverse complement strand
ACGACCAAGACCCCGAGGAGCCAATCCCTCAGAACATCGGAGATTTCCCCGCCGCGGTCGTGGCATTCATTTTCAATCAAACCGATGAGTTGAACGAAGCGCCCGGCACGGTCTTGGGTCTGCTGGCATCGGCCGCGACGACCGCGAACAACTTGATCATGCAGCAGGTGGACACCGTGCAAAACGCCCGCAGGCTCATTGAAGGGCTGCAGGCGGCTGCAGTGCAAGCGAGCGCAGCGCTCGCCAACGCCACCGCAGAAGAAGCCGCCGAAATTCAGGCAAACTACATCGGCTACGTCAACCAAACCTTGGAAGGAATCAGCGTACTGAACGAAGAAGTGTACCGCGTTGTACGCATCTTCGATTTCCAAAACCACGGGCCCATTCTCGACTGCATGGTTGATAATGCGCAGGAGCACGAAACTGGATTCGTGAACGCTTGGGCTCAGTACGTCGAAACGCAGACCGCGGCCGATCTCGATGCGGCGTTGTACCAAATCAACCCCGGTTTGAGCATTCTTGCTTACGAACAAAGCCTTTGCATTAACAGCGTGGAGGGTGGGGCCATCTTCGCCGGCACGGTCGGCCCAATCTTGAACGGAACGGCGGCCGTTCTCGCGGGCGGTGTGCAGGATGCCAGGCACATTCAGGACTTTACCACAGCAGAAGCAATCGCCTACGGGGAATTCCTTGGCAGCCAAATTGCGGCCCTTGGCCCCGATGTCCTGGACGATTTCATCAAACAGTACCGCGTTTTGGTGGCAACTTTGGGCGCCTACGCTGGCGACATCGCACGGGACGCCGTTGCCAATCCCCTGGTCGCGCCACAGAGCGAAGAAGAGCCAGTCGAACCCGAAAAACCGGTTGACTTCTCGTTCTGGCTGTACATTCTTGCTGGACTGGCCGTTCTCATTGCGCTACGGAGGCGTGCATGACACCGAAGTGGTTTACCACGGTCATCAAACGCCGTTTGCTCTTCTTGGCCGCCTTGGCGGCCTTGATAATTACCCTGGAGGGATGGATGTGAAAATACCATGGATCTGGCTATTGGTGGCGCTCTACGTCATCAGCCCAATAGACTTGGACCCCGGCATGCCGTTTACCGATATCGCGGCAATTGCTGGTGCAATTTTGTACGAACGGAGGAACAAAAAATGAAGAAAATTGTTGGAGCACTACTTGTCTCCATGATGCTTGCCTCGGTTGCCACGGCGACCGCACCGCCTACCAAATTGGACCCTGGCTTCTTCACGAAAGTACCAGACGTGGCACTTGTTCAACCGGACATTTCCCCTGACGCTCTAAACACCATTCTTACGTTCGACGTCCAGGGCATGCTGCCCGGTGAACGCCTCACGTACGTGGTTCCCGAAAACCCGATTGACGTGAAAATGCTGGAAACTGGCGCCATCGTCGCCACCATTGAAGGTGTTCGCGGTAAATCCACCATGACCTTGCCACCGTGCCTCGACGGCGCAGGAGCCCTTCACACGGACTTCAAGATGATCATGACCCCCGCCACCTTCGGGTTGCAACGGGACAATGATGCAGAACCCGCGCCGGGCTACGTCGATGACGTGGAAGACGCAGACAAATGCGATGCCACCATGAGCGTGTGGGGCAATGTGCGGAGCCTCGGAAAAGCAGCCGCCTTGACCGAAGATGTGTACGAAGCCACCGAAACCGACCCGGAAACCGTCAAGAAGACGGCAACCACAACCGTGGAAGCACACCGATGGAGCTTCAACCTTGACGAAGACATCGTTTTCGACCTTCTTGCAATCGACCCAGAAAGCGACGCAATCATCGGTTCCGTGACCGACCTCGGGCTCACCCCGTCCAGCGACGTCACCCACTTGAGTGAAACCGACGTCAAGGCTGCCCTTCAAGAAGCCAGCGTCACCAGTCTGACCCTCAACGGCGTCCTCGAAAGTCTCGCAGACTTCTCCAAAACGCTTGGAGTTGTTGACCTCAATGATTTCAGCGCGGATTTCGTAGAACTTGGGTGGAGCCTGCGCGAAGTCGAAACCCTCACGGGCGACAACGCGGCAACTGTGCTCGACCCAGACGCCAAGGAACTGGCCCTCATTGACGGAGGAAAGGGAAAAATTGCCTTCCTCACCGACCCAAGCCGCGCCCAGTGGACCGATGGTCTCGTCATTGACCTGAAGGCCGTTGACAGCGTGAAAGACACCAGCATCATCGGCCAAACCAGCGAAGGGCTGGGTCGCTTCAACGTTGACCCCGATTTCGGCTTGCTCAACGACCGCTTCGCAGATGTCCAAGAACTGGTCAAACTCGGCGAAGTTGTTGAAATCCGCCCCACCTGTGAAGCAGTCGTTGCATTCTGCTTCGTAAACGAGGTCCCACAAATCGGCAGCCAAGCCGCAAAGGCAATCCAAGGCCTTTCCGCATTCGGAGGACTTGCAAACGCAGGCGGTGTCGATCTCACGGAATACGCAGTTGACCCCGGCACCATGCTTTGGCAGTTCAACCCTGAAAAGCCACGCATTTTCCCCGGCGGCATTGGAAACATCGAAGGCGTCCCCACCAACAACGTGGAAGCCCCTGCAGTTCCCTGCTTCACCTGTGGCTCCCCTGAAATCGGCGACGCCTTGTATGAATCCTTCAGCACCAGCATGCTCGGAGACTTCCCCGTGGTCGTTCTGTCCAGCGGCATGGGTGTCCTTGGCATGGCAACCAGTGCCACCAGTGACGGCATCGGCGCAATTCCCTTGGACACACTCAAGGAATTCCCCCTCGGACTGGAGAACGACGTCGCATTCCGCTTCGTTGGCGAAAAGACCAGCGTGTTCAGCGGAACCGGCATTCCCAGCGTGGACGTGACCTTCAGCGTCACGGACCTCCTTGGCATCCAAAGCAGCCAGTACACGCTTGTCACCAACAACAACGGATACCTCAACTTGCCAATGGCAACCGGCTCCAAGTACACCTTCGTCGCCACGCACGACGACTACGAGGAAGCAAACGGCGCCGGCACCCAAAGCCAAGGCGGCAAAGAATACACCATGGACACGGACGACAGCACGATTGCCGGGCAAATCCGCGAAAACAGCGGGGTGCTCGGAGTCGGCTTGATCGTCCTTGCAGGAGCCCTGTACATGTACAACAAAAAGAAACCCATGAACAAGAAGGGAGGCCGCAAATGAAGTTCGCCGTTTTGCTCGTCGCAAGCGCCATGCTCTTCAGCGGTTGCCTCAGCTACTCGGACAACCCGAAAGGATTGGACGTTGACAAAGGAATCGACTTGACGACCAAAGGCGCCGAAGTCACTTGTGATTTCCGCGCACACTCCCGCGGCGAACAAATCACCGTGGAGTTCCTTGACTGCACCACGCCTAAGTTGCTGGACAACAAACCCGACGAAGTAATCGTTGATTGGATCAACGCCGAAACAGGCGCCACCTTCAAGCGAACCGACACCATCGGATTGGCCGTTTACTTCCCCGACAGCGGCAACAGCGCCTACACGTTCACCAAGTACAGCGCGGGCCGCCCCGAAGACCGCGACTTCTCCGCCACGATCCAATTCCCCTTGGTTGACGGCGAAGGAAAATACCACTTGGCGGCCCAACTCGGCGGACACAAGGACAACATCCCATTCTTTGGGCCCAACGGCGAAGACATCAGCAGCGAAGCCAGCAAAGAAATGATCATCAAACAGGGGGTATTCTAAATGGCTCGTAAGGGATTCAAAAAATTCGGTCGCCGCGCAGGCCAGGGAACTCCTTGGTTCCTCCTGGCAATCGCGCTCGTGGCCTTGAGCTTCATGCAATGGGGCCCAGGCAGTGGCGACGAACCAAACCAAGCTGTTGCGGAACGCTGCGGCACCAACAACTTCATCGAACGCATTCTGGGAGAACCCACGGAGTGCATCGAAAACTTGCTCGGCGTGCAAAGCATGAACCACGTCACCTTCACCTACACGGACGACTGGCAAGCGCTGTACGAGAGCCTCAGCCTCCCATTCGGTGAAGAATACGAAGCCGAAAGCCTTGCAACCGGCGCAAACACGTTCCGCGTGCAAGTTCTCAACAGCGAAGGCAAAACCGTCTTCGAAGAAACCACCAGCCGCGACGACGCGGGCATTCTCCGCCTGACCTACTTGGACCTGCCCGGAGAGGACACTGTCCGCATCATCGAACCAACGAAGACATGGGAGTTCGTGGTGAGCTAAGATGAAGAAAAGCAACCGAAACACGTTGATCGGTTTGGGAGCCGCCGCTGTGTTCGTGGCCATGGGAACCGCGAGTTTCCTGTCCATTTGGTGGCTCATCCTCATCGGAATCGGCGCATTCTACATCGGACGCCAAGGAGGAAAGACCCTCCTGTCATGATTCCAGAGCGCGGACACCCCGCAAGAAGCCCCTGGTTCCTTGCGGCCTTTGCCTTTTTCCTTATCGCCATGACAGGGCAATCTGACAGAGCAATCACCATTGCAACAAGTAGCGCCGCCGGCGTGTTCTTCGCGCTTTGGCTGGTCTTCCGGAGTATCAATGACAACAGGACTTGCGATTCTAACAACAAACGACGGCAGTAGTCTGAAACGCTACGCCGAAAACGACGGCTGGTACATCATGTACAAAGACGGGGAACCCAGCCCCGTAAGCGCGTCGCCTCAAATTCAACCCCTTTACTTTGACGCCAGTGAACTGGCCGACGACCTCCCCGGCGGGCCATTCGGCTGGCTCCACAAGCGATGGCTCCGGAACAACTTGGGAACCGTCCCCCTTCGATTCTTCCAAAGCGACGGCGGTGCAAGCGTCGAACTACCCGTCGAACCCCTCACCCGAGGCGTGGCCAAATTCCTCAATGAAGTGGAAGCCAGCACCGTGAAAATCGACTCAGAAGGAACCCCACACGTCATCAACGCCGAGAACGCCCTCCGAGATCTCAACCGAGGCTTCGGAATCAGCTACGACAAATCCCGGCGCATTATCCAATACCTCAGCAACAAAGTGGAAATCAAGAGCAGCGCACAATGGACTCAACCCGCCTTCATGCGGCTTTTCCGAAACGTGCAAGACAACTTTGACATGGTCATCGCATTCATGGCACTCGGCCTGCTGCTTGGCTTCGATGTAGCCCAAAGCGAAACCATCCAGAACTTCATGAACGGCACCAACGGCAACATCATTCGAATGTTGCCCGCGGCCTTGTTCCTATTCGTTGCATGGAGGGGACGAAACTGAACAACAAACACGCAAACCCCCCCCTTAGCGTTGACGAAGAAGAGCCAGATCTCAAGGCTGCGCTTTCTGCCCTCCTCTCCAACCCGGAAATGGACACGCTAACCAGCCAGAAACAGCTTCCTGGGCTCTCCGCCGCGATTTCCAAGCGAGGGGAGGTCGAAAGCGCAGGCCACGCCTTAGCGACCGCCTACGTTCTTGACGACCGGGAAAACCCCAGTTTCAGCGCCTTGCTCCAAGACGGCTTGCGACCCAGTGTAGGCCGTGAATTGAGCGTCATGCACGCCCTTGCCGCCGGCCAACCCCTGGTTCGAACCATGATTGAGAACTACGCCACCAGCCGCGCCAAACGCCCTCACATGAAAGGCATCATGCGGTTGATGAAATCCCGGCCCCAAGGCAACAAAGACCAAACCCGAGGCCTCATGGAGCGCCTGCGATCCGAGTAAATGAACCACCTCTTCCTGGACTACGCCACCAGCACCCACGTGGACCCGTTGTTGACCGGCAAATCCCGAATATTTGCCATGGCCAGCAAGGACGCAGCCACCGAGAACTGGTTCAACCACTGGTACGACACGGTCATCGAAGGCAACAACCTGTACATGCCAAAATTGGCGAAACAAGCCATGTTTCTGCGCGTCCTACCACAGAACGCAGACTCCCCAAAACTGGCCCGCGCCTTGTGCACGGATTTTACGCAGGAAAGCCTCGAACACCACCGCGAGCGCCTTGACAACAACGCAAACATCTTCGCAAACTACAGCGGTGAAACGGGCAGCGGCAAAAGCAGCTGCAGCCTCGCCGACGGCATTGATTCGGGAATCTATGATTGCCCCGTCAAAACCAAGGGAGACCTGGAAGCACGCGTGTTCTTTGACAAAATGGACGTGCACGAGGTCATGCAAGGCCTTGGGCGCCGCGACGTTGCGTTCAAGGACGAAGACCCCCGAGAAAGCGGTGAAGGAAGCCTGACCAATCAAAAGGCGCTCATGAACTTGCAAGATACCATCCGGGGGACGCAGAGAAGCCTCCACATGGCCAGCCCCGAGTTGGAATACCGGGCAACCACGCAAATGGAGTACCAGGCCATCGCCCAAACACCCATCAAGACATTCATGGAAACCGGCGTCGGAGAGACCCTTTTTCTGGTGGCACGCGGCCCTCATTTGCTTGGGTATGCACGAAAACCATGGGTAAACGGGCAAGTTTTCAGATGGTACAGTCAAATCAAAGACGACTACCTGCAAATCGCGCTCGGAGGCGGCCGCACCAGCAGCCGACAAATGCACTTCCTGGAACTGGTGCTGAAACGCAGCCCAAAGATTTTCGAGCGCGTTGCGGGCCTGAACAAGACGGAAACCCAAGAAATCATCGAACTGGTTCTCTCCATGGACAACGTGGACAGCAACAGCGTGAAGAGCGTGTCCCGCGTGATACACAGGCTCCTGTCCGATGCGGACGCTGGCGTAGCGCTGGCTGCCGAGATCATGCAGGACTTTCAAGCGTACTACGGCATTGAATTGCCCAGCATCGTATGAAGAAGAAGCCAGCTCTTGAAGAATGGAAACGACTTGGATACATTGACGGCGAATGCAGACCCCCGAACAGCTTCTACGTTGGTCGGCGCAGCGTCTGGCAAGGAAAATGCGCGTTCCCATGCACCACGTGCAGGGGGCCCATTCGTGCTTGCAGTAAATGCAACCTCCCGTACTGTGAGTACCACCAAGGGTTTCATGGATCTGAGTGGAAGAACTACGTTCGCCCGCGCCCGCGCCCAAAACCTCCTACTCGCAAGTGCCCTCGGCCGAAGAACGCATTCCCCAGGAGAGGCGTAAGACCCCCGCAGGGGGTATCGTGACACGGACGGCAAGCCGTCACGCGCCACCGCCAAAGAAAAAATTCTTTCCTTCCTCGTCGGGCGGTCGGCGGCAGATGTTGGCGAATGCCCGGAAGGGCCGAGTGGCTGAGGAAGCCGTCGCCGAAATCCTGCGAAATGAAGGCCACTATGTGCACATGGTCCCGTATGACTACAACCAGTACGGCAGCATTGTGCAACGGGACGTTTTTGGAATCGCAGACTTGGTGAGCGTGAACGGGGATGTTTGGTTTCACCAGGTGACTGATGGGGGCGGCATCGGCGCAAGGCAGAAACGATTCGCCAAGAATTTGCCCGCCGGGGCCTATGGCCGCCTGCTGTGGGTTCGCTCAGAGGAAGGATTCCACGTGCAGGATCAGGACACCGGGGAGTGGTACGAGTGTCTTCTGCCTGAAACACTTTCATCCACGTGACTGTTGCCCGCCGTGCATGATGCCAAACGCAGGGTTGTTCGAAACCAAACCCCCAACTCTCCGATTCAAATTCGGGCGGGGCCACTGTTTTTCAAGCAGACCAAAACCCATTTCTAATTTGGAACCAAAGCCCCCGCGTGAAATGGCTCATCCCCGTGTTGTTGTTGGCAATTGCGCCCGCTTCGGCAGGCGATGATTGCACCATTTCCACGCCGGTGATTGACACCGTTTTTGCATCTGATTGTGCGGAACTAACCATCAACGCGGACACCTTCACGTTGCTTCCCGACGCCACGATCATCCTGCGAGCAGGTGCGCCTGGTCTTGACGCGGACGGCGTACACGCAACCGCAACCCACGGCGAAAACGGCGCAAGCCTCACCATCAAAGCCCGCCACGTCGAAATCCACGGCACAATCAAACTCGGCAATGGCGGCCACGGCGGAAACGCCACCGCCCACGGCCCAGACGCCGTCGCCACCGCAGGAAACGGCGGCAACGCTGGCACGTTCACGTGTACCTGTTCGTATGACCCGGCGCGCATCCAAGGCGGCGCCGGAGGGGACGGTGGAGACGCATACGCACAA
>JBMZMP010000060.1:3548-8252 GCA_049619235.1 Thermoplasmatota archaeon | reverse complement strand
ATTTTCCGTTCTTTTCCCTCAGTCGGCAGCCAATGACCTCGACGCCTTCCGGCAGGAAAGGCAAGCATCGCTTCACCAATTGCTCCACGCCGGTCGTGATGATGACCACGCGGCGACCTTCTTGCAAATGGCGCTCGATTTCGGCCCGCACTTCTTGGTAGATGCGTTGCGGAATGGCTTCCTGGACAAAGGCGTCCATTTGTGGGTAATAGTCCTCCACGGGGATGCCGCGGAGCATTTTGTACGCGGAGCGGACGAGGCGACTGCGGCGGAGTGCCCGTGCCTTGTAGAGCGCGGACTGGAGGCCGACCCAAGCAATGTGTGGAATGTAGCGGGCGTACAATTGGCCCCGCTTGCGGGCGCTCCGCTGCTTCTTCGTTTCGTCGAAGATGTGCTGGCCAAACAAAGGCCCAATGTCCCCTTCGATGATGGTGTTGTCAAAGTCGAAGAACGCAACGCTCACAGCGTGTCCTCCAACCAATGCACCACTTCGTCAATGACGTGGCTGCGGTCGTGGTCAAGGAAACAGGAATGGCCGCCGAGGTGTTCGATGTGCGTCACGTCCGTGCGGACCGCCTGCAGCACCTTGAGGGAATTTGCTGGTTGCACCACTGTGTCGTGCGGGCTCGTGACGAACAGGGCGGGGCACTGGATGCGCCTGGCCCATTGTTCCGCGTTCATGGTGCGGGCAAAATCGTAGTTGCCCGTGTTCACCCGCTTGCGGAGCAATTGCATTTCCTTGATGGTCGCAATTGCGTGGGGTTCCCTTGCGATGTGCTTGGCTCGCACCGTGTACGGCACTTCCCCCTCTGGAAGTCCTCGGGCGGCGCGCTTCTTGCCCCGCCGGCCCATGAAGCCAAAGTAGAGTTGTTCGTGTGGGCGCAATTCGTCCCAAAGGCACCGGACTGGGTGCGCCAAGGCAAGCGCGTCGAATCCGCCCCGGGACGCGTAGCCGAGCATGAGGCTTGCACCCAGGCTGTGGCCGAGGCCGGCGATGCGTTGGCAACCGTCTTCGCGGGCCATTTGCAGGAGCGCTTCAATGGCGGCGGTGAAACGCCCCAAGTCCACGCGGCCCGCTTCGCCTTCGCTGCGTCCGAAGCCTTGTTGGTCAAACGCGTACGCCGCAATGCCGGCTTCCAACAGGGATGCTGGGAGGTCACCGAGCTCGCGCAGGTCGCTGTTGAATCCGTGCGCCAAAATCACGGCGCGCTTCGGTTTCTTCGGCAGCCAAGCCTGCACGTACAACTTGGCGCCGTTGACGACGACGAATCGTTCCTCCACGCGACGGGAGTTTGCCCTCGACGGTTAAGTGCAACGATGAGTCGTTTTTTCAAGGAGGTCCCAGTGAACGCGTCGTGGACGATTTTCGCTCCGACGTGCTTGCCATCATTGCCCCCGCCCTCGCGGCGCACGGGCTCGACGCTCCCTCCCTGGAGACGCCGCCGGACGCAACCATGGGCGACCTTGGCATGCCTTGCTTCGGATTTGCAAAAGCCATGCGGAAATCGCCCGTGCAAATTGCGTCCGAACTGGCCGACGCCATGCAGGCAACTGGATGGGTGACGGAGGTCCGCGCTGTTGGGCCGTACGTGAATTTCTTCATGGACAAAACCCGCTTGGCAAAGGACGTGCTTTGCGACCCGGTTGCCGCCGTCACCGCCGACGCGAAGCCCCGGAAAATTCTCCTGGAACATACCAGTGCCAACCCGAACGGCCCGCTGCACGTGGGTCGCGCCCGGAACCCCATCCTCGGGGACACCATGGCGCGGTTGTTCCGCTTGGCAGGGCACGACACGGAGACCCAGTACTACATGGACAACTTGGGCCGCCAAGTGGCGCAACTGTACTGGGGCAAGGTCAACATCCCTGAAAGTGAACTGCCGCCAACGGAGCGAAACAAGCCGGACCACGACTTGGTGCGCTACTACCAAGCCGCCAACGAACGCCGGGAGAGCGACCCCGCCGTGGCCGAGGAAATCAAGAACCTCGTGGCGGAACTGGAAACCGCGCCACCCGAATTGGTGGCCAAGGTGCGCCCCGTGTACGAGGCGTGCTTCTCCGGAATGCGGCAAAGCCTCGAACGCCTCGGCGTCACATACGACTCCATCAAGGACGAATCTGACCTCGTGGATTCAGGCGCCGTGGAGGAAGTCATTGCCGGTCTCAAGCAAAGTTCCCGCTGGGCCCAAGAAGAGGATGGCGCAAACTACCTCGACATGAGCGCCGAATTGGAAGGCAACAAATCCACCAAGTTCTTCTTCACTCGCAAAGACCAAACCAGTGTCTACGCCACCCGTGACGTGGCGTACCACCACTGGAAAGCCCAACAAGTGGGCGAAGGTCGCCTCGTGAACGTCCTCGGTGAAGATCACCGCCTGCAAAGCTTGCAAGTGAGCGTGGCCCTGGAGGAACTCGGGTACCGTCGCCCGGACGTGATTTTCTACGCATTCGTCAGCCTCCCCGAAGGCAAAATGAGCACCCGCGCAAACCGCGTCGTCTTCGTGGATGACCTACTAGACGAAGCAGTTGCCATGGCCAAAGCAGCCGTGACGGAACGCCGCCCCGACATGCCCGCGGAGGAAGCGGACGAAATCGCGGAAGCGGTCGGCATCGGCGCCATCCGATTCAACATCGCCAAAGTGCAACCAGAAAAGCCAATCAAGTTCCGCTGGGAAGACGCGTTGGACTTCGACGGCGACAGCGCACCCTACATCATGTACGCCTATGCCCGCGCCTGCCGTTTGCTGGAATCGGCGCCGGAAGCACCCATGGATGTGGATCTCATCGGCGAAGGCGAAGCCAAACTCGCAGAAGTCATCTCCCGGCTTCCCGCCACGGCCGAAAGCAGCGTGGACGACTTCGCCCCGCACCGGTTCTGCGCCTACGCATCGGAACTGGCCAGCGCCTTCAACGAGTACTACCGGGACCACCCCGTGTTGCAATGCGAAGACGAAGCCCTCCGCGCCGTCCGCATCCACACCGTCCGCGCCGCACAACTCGCACTCGGCACAGCCATGGATGCACTCGGCATTCCCAAGCTGCACCAAATGTAAGCCGCGAAGGCGCTTGGGTCGGCTGGACCGCCACAACGGTTTAACAAGGGGAAAAGTCAGCAAATCGCATGCGAAGCATGTTCATTGCTGGATTGTTCGCCATCATCGCCTTGGCAGGATGCCTCGGCAGCGACGATTCCCCCGACCCTACCACTGACAACGGCCGGCCGTTGACGCCCCTCGAAATGGGCATCCGTCCGGACATGCCAGAAGAATTGCCCATCACCATGGATGCTGCCCACGACCACGCGGACGCAACCCAACACGAATTCCTCTGGAACTACGAAATGACCGGCCGTGACGCATTGCTCACCACGGCGGCCACCTCCGCAGGCCTGCACGCTCTCGACGTGCAAGGCGGCCACTTGTTCGGAGCCGTGTACGGCAGCAACGCCGTCAGCATCAACGGCGGCGTGGCCATCTGGAGCCTCGAAGACCCGGCTAACCCCCAACTGACCGGCCAATGGCGCATCCCCGGCGCCGTCGGCGGCGACCGCAGCATCGGCGCCACCGCGGACGGCAACTACGTGGTCCTCAGCACCGAGTCCCTTTCCTGCTTCGGCCACGTGAACCCGGACCCCTTCCGCGTGTACCTCATTGACGCCACGGACAAGGCCAACCCGGTCCCCGTGGACCTCATCACCATCGCCGGCCCAAGCCTCGGAAACCCAACCGCTGGAAACACCGGAGTCAGCACCGGCGAACACAGCGTCTGGGTGGACCAAATCAACGGCGTGGATTACGCATTCATCCAAGGCCAAATCTTCGAAATTGAACGCAGCGAAGGCGGCGCACGCCTCGTTGACACCGGCAGCAGCCTCACCGTGGGCCACGACATGTACGTCAAGCACACCCCCTGGAACACCACCTGGGCCTTGACCGCAAACGGCGGCAACGCGTTCAACGTGTACAACATCACCGACGTGTACAACCCCGTGGAAATTGCCTTCTGGGACATCCCCGACCGCGACAGCCTCCCAGAAAGCTACTACTTGCACACGGCGGAAGTGGCCTTCTTCGAAGACCAAATCCTCTTCGTGGTCACCAGTGAAGACTGGCAAGACCACCCAAGCAGCATGTGGATGATCGACGGCACAGGCATCACCAGCCAACCCGCCGGCGAAACCCTGCAAATGGAAATCATCGGCCAATGGACCAACCCGGAAAGCCTCCCTGCCACCAACGTGCGCTTTAGCATGCACAACCCCCGCATGACGGAAGACGGCATCATGAGCCTGAGCATGTACCACGGCGGCATTTGGCAATTCGACTTCCGCCACCAAGACTTCCGCGCCGCGCCTGCCGAAATCGGTTGGGCCGTGTACGCTGAAGGCACCGTGCCGCAAGTGGAAGACGTCGTCTTTGACACAGTGGAATCCCAACTCTGTGGCCTCGGCATCAACATCGACGCCCCCACTTACATGGACGTGGAACTGGGACCCAACGGCATCCTGTACGCCGCGGACGTCTACATGGGCATGTACGCATTCAGCCCCACCGCTGACCACCCCGTGTACGGCAACGTCACCGCGTAAGCCCCGCCGAAATCCCAACTTTTCCCACCATTCTCCCACCTTTTCCCTTCCTTACACCATCTTTTATCGGCAACCAAACAACCCAACCGTGACCATCGGTTCGCCATGGCGTTCCC
>JBMZMP010000060.1:0-3516 GCA_049619235.1 Thermoplasmatota archaeon | reverse complement strand
ACTCTTGTGTCCCTGTCAAATAGGACTCCCACCTGCGCCCATTGTGGAGCGGCACAAGTCCAATCGAACCCTGATTTACAAGGGAAAACGAATCAACTTGGGCCGAGGCCAAGCCACCTTCGGCGGCGCCAAACCAAAAGCCGGCGTGGAACCCACGCTGCAACCCACCCACAGCGACTGGAAACCCCCCACGGACGGCGGACAACCCCACGACCAACTGGGATTGTTCCCCCACGATGAAATCCGACAAGGCCAACGGCGATTCGCCCGCGACGTCACCCTCGCCGTGCAGAAGAAACAACACCTCGTCGCCCAAGCCCCCACGGGAATTGGAAAAACCGCCGCCAGCCTCGCGCCTGCACTGCAAGTGGCCATTGAACAAGGCAAAGTCATTTTCTTCCTCACCAGCCGCCAAAGCCAGCACAAAATCGCCATCGACACGCTCCGGAAAGTGCAAGAAACTCGTGGCGCGCGGTTCACCGTTGTTGATTTGGTTGGAAAGCGGGACATGTGCCTGCGAAGAGAAGCCGCGGAAATGCACCCCAGCGCGTTCCCCGAATTTTGCAGCAGGGAAACCCGGACCAAGAGCTGCCCCTACCTCGGCAACGTGGACGAAGGCACCCTCCGCCGCGTCCACAACGGCGTTCTCCACGTGGAAGAACTCATGGCAGTCAGCCGCGACGCCGGCCTCTGCCCTCACCTCGTGGCCATGGAGAGTGCCAAGAACGCCCAAGTGGTGGTCGCCGATTACAACCACTTGTTCAGTGACATTCGCGAACAAAGCCTCGAACGGCTCGGCGTGAACCTCGAAGACATCATTCTCATCGTGGACGAAGCCCACAACCTAGGCGACCGCATCCGGCAAAGCCACGCCCACCGCATCACGGATTTCCTGCTCGATCAAGTCAAAGCGGAAGCCAAGAAGCACCGCATGGCCATCGTGGAGGAAGACTGCAACGCCATCCGGGAAGCCATGATTGAACTGGCTGCCGAATCAGAGCGAGAAGGACGCGCCGAGCAAGCGAGCATCAGTGACGAAAAAGCGCAAGTGGCCCGCTTGGACATCCCGTCCCTCCACACCGCGTTCGAGGCAAGCCGGAGCGCCGGCAGCCTCAACCTCACAAGGTCCCTGCAAGATGCCATCGAAGACTTGGCGCCACTCGTAAAGGAAGTCCGCAAGGGCCAGAACGACCAGATTTACAGTGAACAACTGCTTGAGACACTCGAAGACTGGGGGCGGTTCCAAGCCGGGGCCTTGCGGTACGTGGAGTGGGACGAACACGGCGCAATCAGCCTGCACGTTCGCCTCCTCGACCCGTCCATCCCAGCCCGCCGCGTCTTTGACCAAGTGCACTCCGCTATCCTCATGAGCGGAACCCTGAAGCCGCCGGAAATGGCGCGGGACCTCCTTGGTTTGCAACCGGACCGCACAACGGTCCGCGTCTACCCAACACCGTTTCCCCCAGAGAACCGCGCCATCGTGGTGCAAAAAGGCGTCAGCACCCGCTTCCAAGACCGCTCCCCGGCGCTCTGGGACCGCATCGGCATGCAGGTGCGCTCCATTGCGGAATCCTGCAAGGGCAACGTCGCGGTGTTTGCCCCAAGCTACTCCATCCTCACCGAGGTCCGCGCGGCCACGAAGGAAGTCACAAAACTGCAACTCCTCGAAGAACCGGGCATGTCCAAACCTGAACGGGACAACATCCTCGACGCATTGCTTGGCGCAAAGAAACGAAGCGGCGCCATGCTCTGGGGCGTCATGGGCGGCAGTTTCAGTGAAGGTGTCGACTACAAGGACAACTTGCTAAGCGCCGTCATCGTGGTCGGGTTGCCCCTTGCGCCCCCGGACTTGGAAGTGCAAGCCACCATTGGCTACTTGGACAAAAAACACGGCAAGGGGCGCCTGTACGGCTACACGGTGCCTGCCATGAACAAGGTGCTGCAAGCGATGGGTCGAGGCATCCGTTCCGAGACGGACAAATGCGCCATCGTGTTGATGGATCAGCGATTTGCAACGCCACCATACCGGGACCTGCTCCCCGAAGGTGCCATGGCCAGTGACGACGCGGCGTTCACGCTTCAAGGGTTCTTGACCGGGCACCAGTTGTAAACAACGCCAGTGTGCCAAGCGCGATGACCATCAGCCACGGGCTCCCCGCGGTGAGGATGTCGTCGTTGACGAATGGCGCCGGGTGCAATTCTGGCCCCCAGTAATCCACGAAGACGTAGAACGCGCCCGCGGCGGACAAGGCCACCCATTGCCACGGCGTGATGACGTCGTCCCGCATGCGGTGCAGCAACACGAACGCCTGCGCGGGCATTGCCAAGTGGCTGAAGAACAACACGTTGTTGGTGCTGCCCCAGTCCCACGTGCCCATTTGGTCAGCGTAGTTGATGAAAAGCAGCGTCGTCCAGCAACCCACGTAGACGTTCAAAATGACGGCGGCGGCGTCGAGCCACTTGTTGCGCCAGCCCCAGAACCGGTACGCCGCGAGGGCCACGAAGAACACCAATACGGCGTTGGGGCTGTCGCTGACCAAAGGCCACCAGGCCCAGTGCTCATAGACGGTGCTTGCAGGGTCAAACTGCCCCACGTCCCAGTAATAGTACCAACCAAACGCCATGCCCAGGAAGTCGAGCATCAAGATGGCTGCGGTGACGTACCAAAGCCACGTGATGTTGTGCAAGCGTTCCCAGACGTCCACGGGTTTGCACTCGGAGGGCCGGTTAATGGGTTTGTGATTTTAGTGGCGATGCCTGAGAATAAGTGCCCCACTCAGGAGAAGGGCTGGCGTTGACAGGAATGGGGTCTGCTTGGCAACTCGGCCATTGCTTGAGTTCGCAGCCGACTGTTGGTTCGCCAAGATGGATGCGCTGAGTTCCTCTTCCTCTAACGTGGGCCAAATGATTTCGCCCGAGGGGTTCAGCGGCTTGCCGTTTTCCCCCGCATTCCCTCCCGTGGAATTTGCATTGCCGCCGTCTCGACCATCTCCTCCCTTCGCATAGGAATCCCCGCCAATACCCCCGATGCCCCCGCTTCTCCATGCGGACCCGCCGTTCCCGCCATTGCCGCCCTTTGCATCGCCATTTCCAGCAACGCCGTTTACTTCGCGGTAGGCATCGCTTGCATGCCCTGCTATGGCCGTGCCGTTGCCCCCCGCTCCTCCGTTTCCGCCGTAGCACAGCTCACATTCGCCTGTGCCACCGAGGCCGCCCTTGCCGCCCGTTGCGGAAGCATTGCCGCCAGCGCCGCCCGTGCCGATGAGGAATGTTCCGTTTCCTCCTTCTGCATGCGCGAGGCCCCCGTCACCTCCGGTGCCCAATGTGACAATGTATTGAGTGGTTTCATCCATGCCAAAGCCCTCGCCGCCGCTGCCGCCTGTTGCGGTTGCTTCGCCTCCACTTCCGCCAACGACCCCGTCTCCGCCATGGCCTCCGATGGCCCGGGCCCAGCCGCCTTTTCCGGCTTGGGCGTACCTGTAGTATTTTGCATCATCCTCGGAGCGTGGCGGTTTC
>JBMZMP010000059.1:0-8313 GCA_049619235.1 Thermoplasmatota archaeon | reverse complement strand
ATGCCGGTTCCGTCATCGAGGTAGGTGCGGACGGTGATGCGGACGTATTCGCCTGCATTCGCTTGGAAAGCGCCGCCACTGAAGGTTGCGGGGACCCAGTCGGCTCCGTCGTAGGTTTCAACGACCAAGGCATCGTAGACCATTTCGATCCAGCTCACGGTGTACGTTGCGGGAGTGTTGTGCGTGGTCACACCGAATCCGGTTGCAGCGCTGAGGGCGACATCTTCAGAGTCAACTACAGAGCTCGTGGAGGTGTAGGTTGCCTCACCGTTGCTGTCGGTCGTTATGGTTTGGCCGTTGACGGTTATGTCGATGCCTTCTGCATCCGCACCGTTGTAGCCCCATGTGGCGGTAAAGATACCGTCGACGGGGTCATTTACGGCTGCGAAAATGTTTCCGGCTTGATCCACCGCTACATCGAGTTGGGTGTATGCGAGTGGGGCTTCGACGTGGCCGAACACAACGCTGGTCGGGTTGGCGCCGTCGCCTTCTGCCGCATCCGTCACGCGGTAGGTAGCAAATCCTTGTTGGCCGTAATGAATCAATGGGAACTCTGCCCTTCCGTCGACATCCGTGTCATCGGTGGGAGCCGCGCCATCCTCTTCGTAGAGACCGGCCGTGTCCCAGGCACCAATGTCGGTGTTGTGGAACAATTCAAGGGTGACCCCTGGAACACCAGTTGGCGTGCCATCGAATGCGGTTCCGTTGAACCAGCCTTGTTCAAGCACGACCGTGAGGTCTGGGCTGGAAAGCGTTGGGGTCACGTATACTCCGAGCTCATCATTCCATTGGGCACCATCCACGCTCTCTACGCGCAAGGATTGTTGGTTCCGGTAGATGTCCACTTGCACGTCGTCTTCCACGGCTTCGCCGGAGAGAACTTCGCTCAATTCAAGCGTGTATTCACCAAAGGCCACGGCGTCAGCGAGTTCACCAGTCCAGGTGTCCACGTTGAAGGTAGCAAATCCGGTGGCAGCATCTGCGTCGCCGTCAAAGTCGTCAACATCCGTGAAGGTCTCAGCGTTGCCGCTGTCCTTCAAGCTGAAACTGCTTTCCGTGAGGGTGACCGTCTTGGCGGCCGTGTCAGCAGCGGAGCCACCTTCGTTGTCTTCGAAGGCAGCTTCTATGGTGTCATCGGCGAGAAGAGCACCGTTGAGGTACACTTGCCAGTTGAGGACGTTGTTTGCGCCAGTTGCGTGCACACCTGCGTCGTTTCCAAAGACGGGAACAAGTTCCACATCGATGAAGCTGCGAAGGTAGTTCGAACCATAGACGGGCAGTTGGTCAGCAGCCACACCACTGTAGGCGATGGTTTGGCTTCCGGTGCTTGCGCCGTTCAGGACGGTGACTGGGTTGCCACTTCCAAAGGCATCCGCGACGGTGCTGGATGCGCCGTTGACAGTCGTCGTCAGGTCGATGGCGGGGACTGCATTCGTGCCAGCAGGCAATGCGTTGGGCGCAAGGGATTCTGCCATTGCGGTGAAGGCGATGTCATCGCCAACGAGTCCAACATCTTGGCTGGCGGTTGCCGTTACTAGGTAACCATTGTAGAGGACAGACACGTCGTTGCTACCTTGCGTTGTGATGCCCAGCGGCATGATTCCAGTAACTTCTGCACTGTAAGTGTGGTAGCCAGCTTCGGAGTCTTCCATGACACCTGCAAAGAGGGCGTTGCCGCGGTTGAAGAATTCATCGCTAAGATCGTAGTCTGCGTGAACCGTGTCGCCGCCACTCACTGCACTGTTGGTGTCAGCACTGACATCGTCAGCGATGGTGAGTTCTTGGCCGGGGCCAACGGGCATGGCAGTGCAGGTGCAGCTTGCATCCCAAGCACTTCCATCCCAGCTTTCGTGGGCCCAAGTGACCTTGGAGCTGAGCGTTGGGCTTGCGCCAAGTTGCACAGTGCTTGCGTCCGTGTCGAGGAACGTGTACAGGCCGGTTGGAACAATCACGAAGGATTCGGTTCCGTCCGTACTGATGGTCGTGTCATGCACGGTTTCCGTGAGCGCCACTTCGAACGTGCCACCAACGAAGTCAATGTTGCTGGTAAACGTGGTCAATGCGTCGGGGTCGCCGAGGGTGAAGGTGAATTCACCGTTCATGTCGGTGATTCCGGAGAGCATGCCGGCGACACCATCGAGGGTGAGGTCTACGTCGACGTTTTCGAAGGCGACTTGGTTGGCGTCTTCGACGAGGACAGTGACCGTGATGGCGTCATCGTTGCTGGGGTCTTGGTCGGCTGCATCGGGGAGCGCATCTGCGTTCACGAAGTGCGTGTTGCCGTCGGGTGCGTCTTGGCTGAAGCCAAGGGCAGGTTGTTCAACGGTAATGGTCACAACGGGAACTTCCACGGTGTATCCAGCGATTTCGAGGGTGTCCGTGGTGATGGTTCCTGCGTCGACGGTCATGCCGCTGATTTCCCAGGTTCCCACGTTGGCTCCGGCAACGAAAGTGTTGATGGAGCGGAGGGTCATTGGGACATCTACGGTGCTTCCTCCGGGGATGCTGACGTCGAAGGTGAAGTCTTCGATCTTGCTGTCCACGAAGGTCTTCGTGGTCATGTCGGCGCCGCTTGCAAATGCGATGATGGAGTCATCTGCGTGGCGGGTTACGGTGATTTCGTCGATTTCGGATTCGTCAGCGGGGTTGGTGACGCGGAGGACCACGTTGCGGGTTTGGCCTTCTTCGAAGAGAAGGTCGCCTGCGCTGAGTCCGGTGAATGCGTCGGTTCCGTCGCTGTTGAGCCATTCGTACGTGACACCGTTTGCGTGGACTTCGAGGGTTTCAGTTGCAGTGTCTTCCTTGGTGTTTCCAAGCAAGTCGGTTGCAACCACCGTGAAGTCGTAGGTTCCGTCAGGGAGGCCGCTGAAGGTGACACTCCAGGTTCCGTCCATGTTGTCAGTAGCTACAACGGGCCCGTTGCTGCCTTCTTCGATGGTGACGCCGTCGATGCCCACACCGTGGTCGAGGGCGGTGACGGTCACTTTGATGTCGCTTCCCATGACTTGCGTCGTGGTGGTCACGGAGTCAACGATGGTGTCAACGTGGAAGCCAAAGATGGGTTGGTTGAGGTCCAATGGATCTCCGTTTCCATCGAGGGCGGTGATGCCACCTGCGTTGGTTTGCAAGTCTAGGTAGTAGTCAACGATGCTGCCGTGGGGCGTGTTGGTGCTGGAGTCGATGAACGTGAGACTGTTGGTGTTCTCGAAGTCGTTGGCTGGATCCAGGACGAAGTTTGCGGCTGCGCCAGTGAGTTGTGCACCGTTGGGGTGGTACAATTCACCGTTGGTGCTGCTGATTTCAGCCCCGCTAAGCGGTTCCTTGTCAGCAGCGTTGTCGAGGGTAATGTCCAGACTGGAGGTGTCTTTCACGTAGTAACGTCCATCGGCGTCTTGGGTGGATGCGGTGCTTACCGTGACCGTGACGACGGGGTCGAGAGCCATCGTGAAGTCAATGGCGGTAAGTTCTACGACGTTTCCTGCTGCGTCAGTGACGACGGTTTGCACGGAGTGGTCGCCATCTGCGGGGAACGCGAAGTCGAAGGTTCCGGTTTCGCCGGTTGCAATGGAGGCACCGTCGAGGAACACTTCAGCGGTTGCGTCCGCGTGGCCGTTGTCCGTGAAGGTCAGAGTCATTACGGTGGCGCCCATTGTATCCGCGGTGTCGATGCCGGGGGCGCCGCCATCAGCGGGCGTGAGGGCGTCGGTCCAAGCAGGAGCGTCGAGGTCGATGAGCACTTCGAAGACTGCAGAGTCCACTTCGTTTCCGAAGCTGTCACTGGTGCGGAGGAAGTAGAATCCGCTTGCGGTGACGTGGAGACCGTCGCTGGGGTCAGCGTCTTCAAGGCTGTCGTCGCCTCCATCTACAGCTTCGTCAGCTCCGGCATCCCAGAGTTGGCTGGCGGGAGTGTTTGCGTCGCTGTCGGTGTAGCTCACTTCGTAGGGTCCGCCTGGGGTGCTGTAGGCGTCGTCGTCAGTGATGTTGATGACGAGGTCGCCGAGGCTTGCGGGGATTCCGAGGAAGCTTTGCATTGGAAGGGTTTGGTCAATGTTGAGGGTGACCGTTCCGGTTCCGACGTTTCCGGCGTTGTCTTCTGCACGCAGGCGGTATTCGTGCGTTCCGTCGCCGAGTGCGGGGAGCGCAGCGTCGAATTCGTCTGCGTTGGTGCCTGCGGTGATGGCGGCCGTGGTGTCTTGCCAGTTGCCGTTGCCATCTTTCTTTTGCAGGACGAGGCTGGATTCGTCGACTCCACTTTCACTGAGAGTAGCCGCATCGGTCACTTTGAAGGTGAGGGTTGTGGGGATATTGTCGTCCGCGTTGTAGTCATTGCTAGCCATGAGGCCGACGATGGCCACATCGGGGGCGTTGCCGTCGACGATGACGGTGAACCATTCGGTAAGAACCGTGTCAACCGTGGTTGGGACGCTTGCGGTGAAGCTTGGCAGATCAAAGTCAGTGCTGTCCCCGTGTGCTGGGAGGGGCGCGTTGGTTGCGCCGACCACTTGCAGGGTCAGCATGGTGGTTTGACCAACGGTGTAGGTGTCTTCTGCTGCAAGGGCAATCGCGCGGCCGCCACTGAAGCTGAAGTAGTCCGTGGTGGAGCCTTGGATGAAGATCTTTCCAAGTACGCTTGGTCCGAGTGCATCGGTTGTGAGGTTGGAGATGTCTTCGTAAGCGTCACCTGCATCGATGTAGAGATCGAAGAGGTTGGATGCGCCGTTGAGGCCGACGTACACTTCAACAGGAGCACTGAGTGGGTCTCCGTTGGCGTCCACGAGGGCGACGGTTTGGGCGATGTCCAAGGTGAAGGTCACCGTTTCAGTGGCTTGGTTGCCAACTGCGTCAGTTGCAACGATCACGATGTCGTAGTCGCCGTCAGCGTAGCCCATGCCTCCGTTGGTTAGGTCGATTTCGTAGTCGCCGTCGCCGTTTGCAACAACGGGAACACCATCAAGGGTGACGACAACGGTGTCGACACCACTGCCTTCATCTCCAGTGCTGAGGAGGTCGGTGATGGTTTCGCCTAGGAGGAAACTGCCTCCCATTGCGGTGAATTCGGCGTAGTCCACGGTGTCGTCGCCGCCAGTGAAGTCGGGGACGGTAATTGCGGGTGCCGTGAAGTCAGCAACGACGTGGAAGTATGGGAGGTTCAGTTGGGCTCCAAATCCATCGAGGGGGCGGTCGCCTGCGCCGTTGTAGACGAGGGTATCCACGCGGGTGGTTTCGCCGTCGGTGACGTCGCTGGTTACGAATTCAATTTGGTCGTTGGTCACTGCGCCGTCTGCATCAACGGTGTCGATGTCGTCGCCGGCGAGGATGTCTTGGCGAAGGTCGCGGACACCGAGGGCGCCCACGCGGGTGAACCAGTCGCTGACGGTTCCGACGCCTGCGTCGAAGAAGTCGTCGCGGATTGGGTTGACGACAACCGTTGCGTCGCCAAATCCGTTGTCGAGGTAGGCAACGTCCACGTTGACGCTGTCGCCTTCTGCAACAAAGAGCGTGTCACGGTGCAAGTTTTGTCCACCGGAAACGAGTTGGAAGACCACTTCTCCGTCAGCGGGGCTGAAGAGGTTGGTGATGCCAGCTTGGGATCCGTCGAGTCCGACTTCATCCACGAGGTTGAGGTCCAACTCGTAGAGGGTTTCGTCGTTCACGGGGAGAATCAATTCGTGTGGGCTGGTCATGTCGGGTGCCAAGAGATCGTAGGTGGTTGCGCTGCCGTCGATGGTGACGGTGAGTTCTGCAACGGCTGCGTCAGCTGGAATGGTTCCGAAGGTGACGTAGATGTTCTCGTTGACGTCGAACATGGCGTGGTTTGCTGCGGGTAGGCTGAGCGTGTTGCCATCTGGGCCGACTTGGAAGGAGAGCGCCATGCTGGGGGCGGTGGTGTCGACGTAGTAGTCGAAGGTTTCCGCGTTGGCTGCGAGTGCACCAAGGTGGTCGGCGAGTGCGAAGGTGATGGGCACTGCGCTGTCGAGGACGAGGGAGTCCACGGTTCCGGTGATGGTAACCGTCTCATTGACGCCTTCTACCAAAATTGCGCACTCGAGGTCGTCACCGTTTGCTACACAACCGGTTCCGGCTGCGTCGCTTGCAAGGGTAAGAATGTCAACAATGGTAATTTGTTCAATGGTGCTGAGACCAGAGGTGCGGTTGACTTCAACGTCAAACGAGAATGCTTCGGCATCTCCGAGTCGGAGTTGGCCGTTCGTGATTTCGTCGCTACCACTGAAGACCATGATTTTTCCAACAGCGCGGGGGTCAATTCCGAAGGTGAATTTGTCGTTGGGGTCGCCGCCGTTTACGGTGGCTGCGCCACTGCCTTCGTTGGCGCTGACGGTCACTTCGTAGCTGGCTGCGGTGTCTGCAGTGAAAGCGAGAGTGAAGATTTCTTCGTCGCTGGTGGTGACAACGTCGTTGTCAAGGTCACAGGTGATTACCGTGCTACTCGTTTCGGTGCAGGTTGCATCGGTGGCACTGACACTGGCGGCGGTGAAGGCGCCGGCTGCGTCGAAGGTGAAGACCACTTCGGTGATTCCGGAGGCTTGGTCTACGGGTACAGTAACGGTGACATCCCATTCGCGGGCTTCGGTTGGGAAACCGGTTGCGCCGTTTGCAAAGGCATCGACGTCATCGTCGTTGTCAACTGCCACGGTGGCTTCGGGGCCGCCGGTGGCGAGCAGTGGGACTCCGACCGCCTCAGTGAATCCGAGGAAAAGGAAACTGATGGCGTCATCACACGCTTGGAACCCCGGAGCCTCTGGGTCTTCTTCCTCGAGATCACAGTTGTTGAGGTCGGTAATGAATTGGGAAATGACGCTGAAGTCAGTGGTGACAACGTAGTCCGGCACTTCTTCAAGGGCTTCCGCACAGATGGTTGCATTTTCGAATTCATCTGCGCCACCTGGGTCAGCACAGGTCAAAACCGCTCCGAAAGCGGCGCCACCTGCATCCACGGTGTTGCCGAGCACGGCAAACGTGAGGTCGAGTGCATCATTGACAATTTCCACTGCGACATCCACAACACCATCAACTACGCTGACGCCAGGCGCATCTTCAATGCAACCCAGCCCAGTCCCAGTTGGGTCACAAAGTTCTGGCATGCAAAGCGTGCCAGACGCAGGATCACAAAGCGTAGGGTCATTCAAGTCGTGTAGCAGGCCACCAACGGTTCCGTCGTGGTCTGCACTTACTGGCGTTAAGCCAGCGAGGCTGACCAGTGCCAGAATCGTTACTAGAGAAATGGATTTCAGTTTCATAATCAAACACCGAATGTGTATCTTACCCGACCACTGACGTTCGATATATAAGCCTCACGCCAATAGCTTTCAGCGGAAGATTCTCTTTCGAGCTAACAACGAAAAATAACGGCACTAATTGCAGAAAATAGTTGGAAAAGGGAGGTAAAGTTGGAATTAGTGTTGTTCAGCGTGGCAGCTGGGGCATTGGTGTGCGTCTTGGTACGCTTCGTACACGTAGCTGCATCGGGTGCAGGTGTGTTCGTGGATTTGGGCACTGAGTGGGGTTTGGCCGGGTTCGTAGTGGCCGTCTGCGCCGCAGTTGGGGCAGTTGAAGTCCAGTTCGTGTGCTTCGTCGATTTCGTGGGCGCGTTTCAGGAAGACGGTGCCACAGTCTGGGCAGCCGAGCATTTTGTCGCCGGTGCGTGCGTGTTCTTGGACGTGTTCGACGGTTCCGTAAACGGGTTCTTCGTCGACCCATTCGTCGTCGGTCCAGCCATCGTCAGCTGCTTCACTCCAGCCGTCGTCGGCGCCTTCGCTCCACGTGTCAACGGGTGCGGCGTCTTCCCATTCTTGTTCTGCAGGTTCGCTTTGTGGCCAGAGGATGGCAACTTCGAGGACGATGAGGAGAATTGCGAGGACGATGGCGATGATGAGCCAGGCGGTGTCGTGGCCGACGGAGGCGCCTTTTGCGATGGGGTTGCCCAGTGCGAATACGTTCACGACCCAAAGGATCAGTAGGAGTGCAAGGACGCCTACGGTTACGTGTCCCGCAAGACGCAGGGATTTTCTTTCAGCCCATTCGCTCATGGGCGTCAATTTGGGGGGCGGTTCTTAACCACTTCTAAACTGAGAAGTGACCTTGATTCCGTCTCGTTCCCATGCTTGGCCATACACCACGTATTCCACTTGCGCGCCGTAGCCGCTTGGGAATGCGACGCTTGCGTCCACGTTGGCGCGGCCTTGGATGTTGACGCCGTAGTCGAGGGTCTGTTCCATGCGTGTTGGGAAGTTGGGTTGGCTGTGCGTGAACCCTTCGCATGCGTCCGCGGCGGCGCGAGCGAGTGTTTCTTCG
>JBMZMP010000058.1:0-8438 GCA_049619235.1 Thermoplasmatota archaeon | reverse complement strand
CCCACCCTGACGACGGCCGCAACTGGACCGTGCAACTGGCCTGGACGCAGGACTTCTTCGGCATGCAAGCCAACCAAACCTTTGACCAAATTGGCCGCCACATGATCAGCGATGGCATCGTCAAATCCGGCCCCATTTGCATCAGTGGAACCACCTGCCTCGAGGGCCGCGAGTTCCTGGACTACTTCGCCATCAAGCGCCACCCGGACGGCCGCATCGGCGCCACGTTCAACGAATTGACCGACGATGGCGAGCTGCGGAACTGGTTCGCGTTGACTGCACACCCTCTACTGGGTCCATAGGAAGCCAGCCAAACCCTTTTCCCCCTGAAACAGCATGGGGTCGCTTAGAGGGAGCTCAGGCTCCGTTTAGGGATGCACTATGAAAGACATTATTCGTGAAGCCATGGCTCGAGCGGAGACCGAACAAGCGGTCCCCACGGTCGTCGGTACACAAACTCCAAAGAACGACGAACTGGAAGCCGTGCTTCACAGCCTCGTCACGAAAATCAAGGTCTTCGGATGCGGCGGCGCCGGCACCAACACCATTGGACGCTGCAGTGGCGAAGACCTCGGCGACGTGGAATTGGTCGCCATGAACACGGATGCCCAGCACCTGCTCATGAGCCAAAGCCCCAACAAAATCCTCATCGGCCGCCACCTCACTCGTGGCCTCGGCGCCGGCAGCCTCCCCCAAGTGGGCGAAGAAGCCGCCATGGAAACCGAAGAAGACATCCGCAACCAAGTCACTGGCTCCGACATGGTCTTCGTGACCTGTGGCCTCGGCGGCGGAACCGGAACCGGCAGCGCCCCCGTGGTCGCCAAGATGGCCCGTGAAGCCGGCGCACTCACCATCGCCGTCTGCACCCTCCCCTTCAGTGTGGAAGGCGCCGTCCGCATGGAAAACGCAGAAGCTGGCCTCGCCCGCCTCCGCGACGTGTGCGACACCGTCATCGTCATTCCCAACGACAAACTCCTCGAAATCGCACCCCGCCTCCCCATGGGCGCTGCGTTCAAGGTCGCCGATGAACTCCTGATGCGCAGCATCAAGGGCATCACTGAAATGATCACCAAGCCCGGCCTGGTCAACCTTGACTTTGCCGACTTGAAGACCATCATGAAGCGCGGCGGCGTTGCCATGATTGGCATGGGCGAAAGCGACGGCGACGACCGCGCAATGGAAGCCACCCTGGAAGCGCTCAACAGCCCCCTCCTCGACGTGGACATCAGTGACGCCACCGGCGCACTGGTCAACGTGGTTGGTGGCCCCGACATGACCATGCAGGAAGCGCAAAAGGTCGTGCAGGAAATCTACGACCGCGTCAACCCCGATGCTCGGATCATTTGGGGCAGCAGCGTGGATCCAAACCTGGACCGCACCATCCGCACCATGCTCGTCATCACCGGCGTTCGAAGCAAGCAAATTCTCGGCCCAACCGAGCGCAAGGCTGCCAGCCAACGCCGCGACGTGGGCATCGACTTCGTCCTGTAAGCCGAACCGCCTCCTTTTCCATCCTTTCTCTCCCTTTTCAGCTTCCGTTTCGCCCGCGTTTGGCATTCGTTTCTCGGAATGGTTTCACTACCCAACTGCAACAAGGCTCTTTTATTGGCGGCCCAAGCCAACTTCATGCGAGCAATTCTTGTTGCAGGTCTCATGACCATGCTCATGGTCTCCGGGTGTCTCAGCGACGACACCCCCGACCCCGAACCCACCACCAACGACGATGTCATGGGCGGCCCCGCAGGCCAAACCGTGACCGTTGACGGCAAAGAAGCCACAGTCAAGAACGGCAAAGTGGTTGTCAATGGCACCGAAATCGAACTGGATTTGGTGCCCATGCAATTCAACACCAGCCAATTCAACTTCCGGGCATCCGAACCCAACATCGGCATCACTAGCAGCGGCTGCGTCTTCATGACCGCCATGGAGAAGGTCATGCGCAGTTGCGACAAACTGGCAACCTGGGAAAGCGTGGAACAAATCCCCGCGTGTCAACCCACCACCAGCGACCCGTACCTCTGGGTTGACCCCGTGACCGACCGCATCTTCAACGTGCAAATGGTCGTCCTCGTGGGCACCTGGATTTGCTGGAGTGACGACGACGGCGAAACCTGGCTCGGCAACCCATACGACCAAGGACCCACCCCCGTCAACGACCACATCAAACTCGCCACCGGACCCTACGCGCCAGGTGGCTACGGATTGGTTGGCGTAGGCGCCGAATTGGTGTACCCGCAAGCCACCTACTTCTGCTACAACAAACTCGTGGGCGTCTTCTGCTACACCAGCTTCGATGGCGGTATGACGTTCCCTGTTGGCGGCCAAATCATCGGCCTCGCAAGCACCGCAGGTGGCCTCCACGGCAGCATCACCACCGCACCCGACGGAACCGTGTACGTCCCTGTCCGCACCGACAACCCCGTTCTCGTGTCCAGCAAGGACAGCGGCCTCACCTGGACCAGCACCACCGTTGGCTCCGACGTTGGCACCCCCAACCCCCGCAAGAACGCAGAAATCGGAACCGACACGGAAAGCAACGCCTACCAAACCTGGATCGGCGGCGACAACCGGGTCTACCTCAGCCGTAGCACCGACAGCGGAAGCAGTTGGGACGCAGTCAGCATCCCCGTGAGCCCTGAAGCAGTCATCAGCAGCACCTTCCCGCACATCGACGCAGGCAGCCCAGGCCGCATCGCCATCGCCTACCTCGGTAGTGAAGACGCGGACTTGCTTGGCACTGAAGACATCGACGGCAATGCCTGGGGTGGCAACCCCCACTACGCCCCACGTACCACCCAGTACCACATGTACGTCACCTACTCCCTCAACGCCCTCGATGAAACCCCCGTGTTCCAAACCGTGCGCGTGAGCGAAGACCCCGTGCAAGTGGGCAGCATCTGCATCAGCAGCGGCGACTGCCGCAGCAACGACGGCGGCAGCAACCGCAACCTGCTCGACTTCAACGACCTGCACTTCGACAACGAAGGCCGCGTCTTCGTCGCATACGCAGATGGCTGCACCGGCGACTGCGCCACCAGTGAAGCCCCAACCGCAGACATGAGCCGCAGCGCACTCGGAACGGTCTCCGTTCTCAGCGTGGGCCCAAGCCTCTACGCGGACGTGGACAACTTCACCGGCTACTAAGGAAGCCAACCGGGAAACCGGCCCCTTTTCCCTCCTTTATCCGCCTTCTTCCGTTTTTGCTCCGTTTCGATTCCACTGCATTCTCTGCATCCTCATCGGTAGCGGAGCTGCGCACTGCCAGGTTTGGTGGCGCCAAATGGGGCCTACAAAGGCACGGGCAAGGCGCCAGCCACCGTACCCACAGGCCTTGTAGGGTCAAAGCAAGCACCAGATGGGTCGGGGAGGGCGTCCGTCAACTCCGTGGAACCATCAATGGCCACAATCGTGTTCAGGAACACCAACGCGTCACCGAACAAGGGGTGGCCCTCGTTTCCTTCCACCGTGTAGCCTTGACTTGGCTGCATGAACGTCACGCCCGTTGACAGCCCAGCTTGGCTCTTGAGAAGCCCATTGTAGCCAGGAATCGTCGTGAAGTAGCAATTGTCCGCGTTGCCGTACGGCTGCTCGGAGTTTGCGTTCTCGTACACGTAAATGGGCAGCGTCTCCGTGCCGCCGTTGCGGTCCACAATGCCGCCCGCAGGGAACATGGGGTCCGCGAGCAACTGGGCGCTGTTCGTGTAGAAACTGGTGCCATTGATCCACAACCCAACCGTGGTGGTTTGCACCAACGTCCCAGGCGTCACAAGGGCTTGCGGCGTGGTCTCCACGATGGCCCACTCCAATGTGTGGGATTCGTACAAGACTTCCCCATCCAAGGGATCAGTGGCCAAGAACTGCGCAGAGACGTTCGTGGACACGTAGGAATCGACCTTCGCCAAGAACATGGTTCCCTCACCAGGGGCCAGCACGCGACCCACGCCGCGGTTGCCTTCCGCATCCACGCGAACGCTGAGCCACGTGGTGATGGGTGTGTCGCCACTGGTCAAACCGAGCGGCCCCATCAACATGGACTCGTGGCCATCCATCAAGAGGCCAACGGAGACTTCCTTGTCCGTGGGGTTGTGCACCGAAAACGCCAGTCCGTGCGGGACGCCTGGGACAAACACGTCCGACCCGGTCCACGCATGGCGGTACACCTCAAGGGGGAACGGCGCCGGCTCAAAGGCCTCCTCCGCATCGGGGCTTGCACAGCCAGCCAAGGTTCCAGCAATCAACAACGCAACAATCCAGCGCACAATACGGGGACACATCCGCCACCTAAAGCCTCCCCGAATCCTTTTTTACCCCATCAAAGTCGGCTCGCTTGTATGAGTGACCGCACCTTCATGGAAAAGTCCTGGGCAGCGCAACGGAAAGTCGAAAAGAAACTCGGCTCCATTGGCAAAGGCAAGTACGCCCGCGTCATCAAAATGGCCCGCAAACCCGACCAAGAAGAAGTCCGCAACACCAGCAAGATTGTGCTGATCGGAATCGGCGTCATCGGTGGAATCGGATTCGCCATGTTCCTCTTGGTCCGCGGCATCCTCGGCATCTTCGGCGCCAACTAAGCCAGCGCCGCTGGCCTAACCCTCTTATACCTCATCCATCTCGAGCCATTTGCTCCCTTTTTGAAACGGCAACTGCCTAGCGGGAGCAGGACCTCTCCATGCACGACGAAGAAGGAATCGGCATCCTCCCCGAAGAACCAGAAATGGAAATCGTGGAACCCCAAGACGCCCCCGAGGAAGTTCAAGAAGAAGTGAACCAACTCGCCGAAGACGCCTGGGCCCCCGAAACCACCATTTTGATTCTCAAAACCCAAGTGGGTCAAGAACGCCGCGTTGCCGACAGCCTCACCAACAAGGCCAAGAAATTCAACGTCCCCATTCTCAGCATCCTCAGCCCGCAAGAACTGCGCGGCTACTTGTTCATTGAAACCAACGACATCATGGGCATCGAGAAAGGCATCCGCGGCGTCTCCTACGCCCGCAGCCTCGTGAGCCGCGACATGGAAGTCCGTGACGAAAACGGCAACTTCCAAAAGGACCGCCGTGGCAAAATCATCACGGAACGCAAGCCCGTGGAAACCCCCTTCACGGAAATTCAGCATTTCCTCACCCCCGTCAGCGCCGTGGCCAAGATCGCCGAAGGCAACCTCGTGGAATTGGTCAGTGGGCCATTCCGTGGCGAAAAAGCCAAGGTCACCCGCGTGGACGACGCTCGGGAAGAAATCACCGTCGAACTCATCGACTCCATGGTCCCAATCCCCATCACTGTCAAGGGTGAAAACGTGCGGGTCCTCGAGCGCGACGAATAAATCGATTCGACGGCTTTCCACCAGGCCTGCTTCAACCCGGGCGTGTCTTCCTCTCTTCCCCTTTTTTGAATTTTTGAACCAATTTCCAAAGCAGAATTGAAAAACAAGTCGACGGGCGCGTAGGTTCGCTGTCAGGTGGTGGGTCGCGCATCCAAGAAGAATGCACTGCACCCGTCGACGCAATTGCATTCACGTGAGGCATTTAACCCAACGCGCGCGTTTCCCATCTGCCGAACCGGGTGTGAAAGTGGCTTCGCGCAACGCCACCAAAAACGAAGCGCTTCTCGAAGAAAATCGGCTTTCGTCAATAGGGTGCCCTGGCGATGCGTTTTATGTATGCCTGCCAATGGCGACACATGCACAAGTCAGGTGTGCTCCTCATTTCCCTCCTCTTGCTGGCCCCCATGGCCTTGGCAGATCCCGGCAACGGGAACGGCCACGCATACGGACATGACAAGGAAAACAACGGGCGCGACAACCAGTCCGCAGACGCGGATCAAAATCAAACTGCAGGCGGCAACGAAACCGCCCCAGCCATTGGAAACCAAACCGAAGCTGAACCGGACTCCGTGGACGGAAACGAAACCACGTCAGAATCCGAAACCACTGAAAGCGGCCGCTACGCCAGCGAATCCACCAGTGATGACGCGGACGGTTCACTCCTTGCTTCCTCGGAAGAAGACAAACCATGCCGCCTATGGCGCTACGAAGGAGGCCGACCCCAGCTCAGCCTCTCGCCACTCCTCGGCATGTACACGCTCGACCCCGACCATTGCTACCCAGTGGACGACTACCTAATCGGACCATAACATGAAACGGCTGCTCCTCATCGCAATCATTTGCCTTGCAGGAGCGCAAGCCAGCCTCACCGTGGACTCCCTGTCCACCATGGAAGCCCACCAAGCCGGCAACGGCAAATTGGTGTGGCTCAACGACGAATCCGATGCGCCAGACTGGACCCTGGCGGTCCACGCTGCGCAAGTACTCACGCAAGAACGGACTGTGGAATACATTGCCCCGCAAACGGGCGCCACTGTCGGCCCATTGCAAACCCCTGTTGTGCAAATCCCGTACGGAGAACCGGAATGGACCAACCGTCAGTTCGGAGAAACCACAATCAACCTCACGCAAGCACAAGCAGGCGCCAGCCTCGCATTGTTCAGTGAATCGGCGCAATTCGCTGCCCACCTCGGGCAACAAAGCGTCGAATCCTTCGCAAAGCCCCACTTCGCAAGCCAATACGGCTTGTACAACGGGGACGCCCTCGTTGGCTCCTCGGAAACCTTCACTCCCCGCAGTTTCAGTGACGCCTTGCTCGTCACCCAACTCCGAGACGGCTTCGTGCACGTGCACATCAACGGCACCATCGTGTTGGAAGCAGAATTCGTGGACTTTGCCTTGCACAGCCAAGGCAAAAACACGAACGTGCAAAGCGGGCGCACCATTTCCCCCGTCGCACCCGGCGTGGATCAGATCACGGAACGGTTCGCGCGCATCACCCTCATTGACGCAGAATTGGTTCTTTCAAGCCAAGCCTTCGAAGGCACCTTCCAATCGGCCCTCGAACAAAGTGACTTCCAAGCGGATGCACCCATTCAAGTCATCAACGCAACAGGTGAAATTGGCGACGAATTCTTGCAAGGAGCCACCCGCTCCCTCCCCCCACAAACCCTCCTTCTCGCCCCCGCAGATAGCGGCATGGTTGCTGAAATCCCCGAAGAGGAAAGCAACAATTGGCTTGGCTTCATGGCCAAACCGGTCAGCCTCCAATACTGGTGGATTGTTCTCGTTCCTCTGCCGCTGTTGCTACTGCTTCGCAAGCCCAGCCTTGAGAAAATGGAAGCTGCCATTGAACGGGGACAATTCGAACGCGCATCCCGCATGGCAAACCGGTTGCTCCGAAAGGACCCGTACGAAGAACGGGCCACCATGGGACTCGCGGTCGCAGAATCCAAACTGGGTCGCCACAGGTTCGTGGTCGGCCTCCTGAGCAAATGGCTCGAAGAACACGAGCCCACGGACGGGGTATTCCATTATGTGCTCGGTATGGCATACATGGATCTTGGAAAGCAATCGGCTGCCACGAAGGAATTCAACGCAGCCGTGCGCCTCACCCCCTCCCTCAAACATGAAATTCAACGTGGACCGGTGGTTGCGGAACACGCATACGCATAGGAGAAAACATGAAAGCAACATGGATGGCAATCGCCCAAGTGCTTGGCCCCCTCGATGAGCAACCGGTTCGCCGGCGACTCCTCGGACTGATTCGCAAACAACCTGGCATTCACGCCAGCGAATTGGCCCGCGGCATGGACGAATCGTGGGGAACCGTGCAGTACCACCTGAACTTGCTGCGGAAGGCCGAAATGGTCCAATCCGTGGAAGCAGGCCGGGAACGCCGTTTTTTCCCGGAAGGCGTGGACGATCAGAAAATGCGCATGATGACCATCCTGACGCAGGGGCGCCGGGAGGAGATCGCGCAGTTCATCCACGCCAACCCCGGAGCGAGGCAAGTGGACATTTGCAACGCCCTGGACGTGAGCCGGAAGACCTTCCGGAACTCCATTCGCCCCATGGTGGATGAGGGATTGGTGCAAGAGCAGAAGGGGCTCCACAACAACCGCTACTTCCCCGAGGAAGCCATGGCGGACGCGTTGGCGGCAGATTCTGTTTTCAGCAACCTCTGATTCGACTCATTGTGAAGATTGGCCTCGTCGGCAAACCCAATGTTGGAAAGTCCACGTTTTACTCCGCGGCGACGCTTGCGGAAGCAGACATTGGCAACTACCCATTCACGACCATTGACGCCAACCGCGGCATGGGGGCCGTTCGGGTTCCCGACCCAAGCACCGCCTTCAACGTGGTGCCGACGCCCCGCACCGGCAAAGTCGTTGACGGCACGCGGTTCGTACCCGTGGAAATCGTGGACGTTGCGGGGTTGGTGCCAGGGGCGCACGAGGGACGCGGCCTTGGAAACAAATTCCTCAGCGATCTCGCGCAAGCGGACGTGTTGATTCACGTGGTCGACGCGTCCGGCATGACCGACGAGGAAGGCGTACCGTCGAAAACCCGCCGCGACCCCTTGCTGGACGTGGCGTTTCTTGAGGAGGAAATTGAC
>JBMZMP010000057.1:0-8535 GCA_049619235.1 Thermoplasmatota archaeon | reverse complement strand
AGTCACTGAAGACGAACTACTCCAACGCATCAACATGGAGGCATTCCAATGATCTACATCAAAATCCCCCAAGACCGCATCGGCGCCCTCATCGGACCCAAAGGCGCAACGAAGAAGCAACTCATCGAACGCAGCGGCCTGCAAATCGAGGTTGATGGCGAGCAAAACGAAGTGGCCATCCACGACGAAGCGGAAACTGCAGACCCACTCATGGTGATGAAGATGCAAAACATCGTCCGCGCGATTGCGCGGGGCTTCAGCCCAGAACGTGCCAGCCGCTTGTTTAGCGACGACGCCTACTTCGAACTCTTGGACATGTACGACTACATTGGCAAGCAGAAAAGCCACGTGCGCCGCATCACCAGCCGCATCATCGGCTCCGAAGGCAAAACCCGCCGCATCATGGAAGAGCAAACCGGCTGTGCCATCACCGTGAAGGGACACACCGTTGGAATCATTGGCGAAATTGGCCCCCTTGGGGACGCCAAGCACGCCATTGAAATGATCCTCCGCGGCGCCGAGCACAGCAGCGTGTACAAGTTCCTTGAGAAGAAGCGCCGGGAAACCAACAAGGCCAACCGCGAGCTTTGGTAAGCCATTTAGCCGGCCAATCCTCCAACCCACCTGTGTCCGAACCGGCCCCTGCGCCCATGACTGACTCCGCAAGCGACGCTTCGAAGGAGCCGCTGCCCATCACGCGCGCAGATTACTACGCCACGGCGGCCCTCCTGGGCATGTTCGTTGTGACCATCGTGTTGGCCGTGGCGTTTGCCAAGCCCTTCGTGGACGCAGAACTGCAAGCGTTCGACGACCCGGACGACGCCACCAACAGCATCGGCTACATTGGCCTCTTGTTGGTGTTCACGTTTGCCATCTTGTGGATTGCCAAGAAGGGCAAGAAATGGATGATCCAGGTGATCATTCTCGGCGCCGTCGGGAGCACCATGGTGTACCTGGTGCCGCCGTTTGCTGGCATGATTGGCATCCCGGCCACGGCCTCCTGGCTCCTGGGCATCGCCGTGGGGATTGCCTGCGCCGTTGGCCTTTGGAAGTACCCTGAATGGTGGGTCATTGACTCCGTAGGGGTCCTCGTGGCCGCAGGCGCCGCGAGCCTGTTCGGAATCAGCCTCAACGTCCTCCCCGTCATCGTCCTCCTCGTGGGCCTGGCGATCTACGACGCCATCGCCGTGTACCGTACGAAGCACATGCTCGCCCTCGCAGACACCGTGATGGACCTCCGCCTGCCAATCCTCCTCGTGATTCCAAAGCAACGTGGGTACAGCTTCCTGAAAGAAGTGGCCCAGTTCAAGAAAGCGGATGAATCCGAAGGAGAGTCGGAGCGCGACGCGCTGTTCATGGGCCTTGGCGACCTCGTCATGCCCACCATCCTCGTGGTCTCCGCCGTGACGTTCGACTGGCCAGCCTGGGCTGCATGGGGCGCCGCGCTCGGCACCCTATGGGGCTACCTCATGCTCATGGCAACCGTCCTGCAAGGCAAGCCGCAAGCCGGCCTTCCACTTCTCAATGGGGGCGCAATTCTCGGCTTTTTGCTTGGATTGTACGCCGCCACGGGCAGCATCGTCTTCTGGTAAGTCCTAAAAGCCCGACGTGCTTCCAACGATTGGGACCTATGGATGCCGAATTGACCTCCTTCACCAACTTGCCTGTGTACACCAACAAAGGCATCTACGTTGGCGTCGTGGAGAACGTACGAATCAACCTCGCCGAACGCCGCACCAGCAGCTTGCTGCTCAAGCGCACCAACACCAAGATCGTGGAAGGCGGACACCGCGTCGCCGTGCCATACCGCTGGGTGGCCTCCGCTGGCGACATCATCATCCTCAACAACTTCCCCGACAAGGTCGTGGCGCAAGTGGCAGAGGAAGAAATCGAACTCACGGCATAAGCCGGCACACCCCCTTTTCCATCAACCCACCCCTCCGACACCCTTTTTAGAGACCTCCACTCGGACAAAATTGTGGAAACCAAGGACCTTCTCGCGCGCCGATTGCTCGGCGTGGAAATGAGCGGCATCCGAAAAATGTTCGATCTTGCCGGAGAAGACTCCGTCAACATGGGACTTGGCGAGCCGGACTACAACCCGGCCCCCCACATCATCGACGCCTTAGAGACCGCCGCCCGGAGCGGAAAAAACGGGTACGGGCCAAGCCTTGGCATCCCAGAACTGCGGGAATCCATCGCAAACCGCGTCAACAACTACCGCGACAGCCACGTGAGCGCCGAGAACGTCATCGTCACCAGCAGCGCCACGCAAGGCCTCATGGCCATCAACCAAACCTTCGTGGACCACGGCGACGAAGTGCTCATTCCAGACCCCGGCTTCGTTTTGTACGGCAGCCAGGCCCGCATCTGCGGCGGCTTCCCCATTGAGTACAGCCTCACCCACGAAAACGGCTTCCTGCCGGACGTGGATGAACTCATGATCATGAACACCCCCGGAAACCCCACGGGTGCCTGCATGAGCAAAGACGATGTCCGCGCCGTCTGCGAAATCGCCGACGACAACAACATCATGGTCATCGCTGACGAAGTGTACGACCAAATGGTGTACGACGGCAAACACCACAGTTTCCTGAGCCACATGGACAACGTGATCT
This sequence comes from Thermoplasmatota archaeon, assembly GCA_049619235.1. Taxonomy (GTDB): domain Archaea; phylum Thermoplasmatota; class E2; order JACPAO01; family JAHFTW01; genus JBMZMP01. The sequence goes on along the minus strand of JBMZMP010000057.1, from coordinate 5,917 downwards.
GGACCAACAGTTTCAGCAAAACGTACGCCATGACCGGCTGGCGCCTCGGCTGCATTGCGGCCAGCCGCGACTACGTGAAGGCCATCGAAAAGATGCACTACTTCACCGTGGCCTGCCCGCCAACACCCATCCAGCACGCGGGCGTTGCAGCGTTGGAAGGACCACAAGACCAAGTGGACGACATGCTGGAGACCTTCCGCGGTCGCCGCGACGTCATCACGAAGCGCATCAACGAAATCCGGGGCCTCCACATGGACGCGCCCGGCGGCGCCTTCTACGCCCTGCCAAAGTACGACTTTGACATCAAGAGCGCGGATCTTGCCATGACGCTTGCCAAGGAAGGGCTCATTTGCAGCCCCGGCAGCGCCTTTGGAAAACTGGGAGAAGGACACCTTCGATTCAGTTACGCCACCAGTGAAGCAGAGATTCACCGGGGCATGGACATCCTGGAGAAGGTGTGCAACGAGTTGCCGTTGCAAAATTGATCCGGCTCAACTGATGCCGATGCTGCCAGAGGCGTAGAGGCCCAAGTCTTCGCGGTCCACTTCAAAGGAAACGCCGTCGTCTCCTGCGCAGACGTTCACGCCTTCCTCGGCAACGCATTCAGCGGCGGCGTCTGCTGCAACGGGCGGGTTGGGTTCCACGTACAAGTCGATGTCCGCGCCGCTTTCATCCACGTCGGCGCAGAGGTATCCTTGACCCGCAAGGTCGGTGCAGTCGGCTGCGGCGTATCCGCCGAAGCCGGCAAGGGCTAGCAATCCAGTTACGATTAGGGCATTCATGTTGTTCACCGTCGGGTCGTTCCCGACGGCACTGCATCCACCCCAGGCACTTGGTGGTTTGCAAAAGTGGTCCATTTGATGAGACCCAATTGACGATTCCCATTTGACGAAAACGCGTGAAGGGATTCAAAACAAGAAAACAGGAAGGAAGGGAAAAGGGAGAAGCGATCGCTTGCAGCTTATGCGTCCACAGTGAAGGCGAAGTCCGCGCCACCTAAGGGCACCGTGAATTCGCGGGTTTCGCTGTAGACAACTTCCACGCCGTTGTCCGTGAAGCTGTGGTCCACGGTGAGCATGTAGGTGCCGGGTTCCAAGCTGGTGCTGGCAACGCCGTCAGCGCTGGTCACGACGGACCGGGACACTGGACCTTCGATGGTCATGGGAACCCCTGCGATGGGGCTGCCGTTGTCCGTGAAGGTGATGTTGCTGGTGCTTGGGACGGGTACCATGCGCACGTCGCGGTCCACCATGCCGTTGCCTGCGAGGAGGACGTTGGCGGTGGCGTCGTTGTAATCCGCCAGCTCGAAGCTGAGGGTCACGCTGCCGGGCGTCATGTCGGTGAAGCTGTAGCGGCCGTCTGCGTTGGTGAACGTGGTGCGGTCGCCGGCTTTCACAGTGACACCGCTGAGGACGGTGTCGTTGGCGCTGAAGGTGCCATCGGCGTCCAAGTCGCGGTAGGCGACACCGGAGACGTCACCGAAGGCCACTTGCACGTCCTTGCCGTCCATGGATTGCCCGTGGGCTTGTTCCCGGGTCACGGTCATGGTTTCGTTGTGGATGGTCACGCCGCCTGCGCGTACCTCAAGGGTGAGGTCGCCGAACGGAGCGATGGCCATGTAGTCGCCGTTTGCGTCCGTGGTGGCTTGGTGGTGTGCCGCGCCGAATTCGTCCACGAAGGTGACTTGCACGCCAGCCATGGCGTCGCCGTTTTCATCGGTGACGGTGCCGCTGACTTCGTAGCCACGGTAGTATTCGAGGAGGGCGGTTTGGCGGAATTGGCCACCGGCCACTTCTTCGTACACGGTGCGCCAGTGGGTCAAGCCATCTGCGCTTGCGGTGGAGGCTTGTGGGCTTCCGTAGGCTTGGGCGTACATGCTGTTGTAGAAGCGGTCGGTGAGCTGGAATCCAGCTTGCCCGGCCACGCCGGTGCCTTCGAAGTTGCCGGTGCGTGCGGCTTGTTCTGGGTAGGCGGTGCCACCTTGCACAATGTAGCGGTCGCCGCTTACGCTGGTCCAGACTTGGTCCTCAAGGGGCAGTGCGTAGCTGTTGCCGGCTTCGTCCACTCCGTAGCGGTTGAGGGTCAAGGAGAGGCTGCCTCCGGTGAAGCGGTATTCCAGGAACTCGTCAGGGTTCTTGTTGGCCAAGAAGACCGGCGCGTAGAAGATGCCGGGGTTGCTTTGGCTCAGGGGGTACATGCGGCTGTCGACACCGAAGTATCCAATGTTCTTGCCCGTGGCATCCACGAGGTCGTCGTACAAGCCGAAGGGGTCGGTGACACTGGAGAGGGCATCGTAACGTGCGTCCAAGTTGCCGGTGAGGGTGCGTGGTGCGCCGTGGGCGGCCAGGACGTCGCCGGTGGTGGCTTCGTCGCTTGCGCCGACGAGGAGGATGCTGAGCCAGAGCATGGCTTCCTTTTCGCTTTCACTTGCGAGGAACCGTCCAGCTTGTTGGTAGTGGTTCTGGAAGGGGTCTGCCACGGTTGGGTGTTGACCAATGTTGGTTGCCCAGTGTCCGTAGTCCCACCAGGCCATGAAGGCAGGGCGGTCTTCGAGATCCATGTCCGTGTCACGGGTGGCGAGGTCCTCGAAGAGGGCCTTCCAGCCGTTGTCCTTGATGTCGAAGCTGATGCCGAAGGCGCCGGTGAACTTGCTGCTCACGTCGTTTTCGGATTCGTAGTCGCGGCTCATGCCGGCGTCAAGGCCGAGGGCCACGTTGGGGCCGACCAAGAAGAGGGCGATGAGGAGCGCTGCGGCGACGCTCTTGGGGGTGAGGCTGCGGAAGAAGTTTCCAACCTTGCCGCCTTGTCCGTGCAGCTTGCGCATGCTTTGGGGCACGACGTTCATGCCGCTGCGGGCCACAATCCAGGAGACTGCTGCACCGCTGAAGATGACGAAGACGGGGGCCGCGTTCATGACGAAACGGCTGGCTGCGAAGGCCATGAAGCCGGCCACGATGGCCCAGCTTGCCATGAGGAGCATGGCTTTGTCACCCTTGATGGCTTTTCCAGCGACCTTGAAGAAGGCCCAGAAGGCGAGCAGGAAGGTGAAGAAGCCAAAGTTGGCTGCAATGAACCCGATTTCCGTGCGTTGTGCTTCTGCAATCGTGGTGTAGAGCTTGGTTTGTTCGAAGTAACCGAGACCGGTGAAGATGGTCTTGCCGACGTCGGGGAAGACGACGAGCATGAGGACCAAGCCGATGCCGCCTGCGAGCAGGAGGGCAGGGAAGACCACGATGCTTGGCATGTCACGGGTGGGCACGATGATGGCGCCAACGATGAGCATGCCAAGGAGCACGTACAGGTTGGGCATGAGGGTGCTTTGCGTGAGGCCCACGGTTGCGTAGTATGGGAAGCTGACGAGGAACGTCAGGACCACGGGGAGCATGTAGATGCCTGCGATGGCGGTGCTGTCGCGGTTGCGCAAGTGGTTTTGGATGAGTTGGAATCCGAAGGCCACTGCGATGATGGCGAGCGCGTATGGGTACCCTTTCCAGGTCAATGCGGCGCCTGCGAGGGCCACACCGCTGAGGGCGCTCCAAATGAACGCTTCCTTGTTGTCCTTTACGGCGGCCACTTTGGCACCTGCGATGGCTGCGATGCCGCCGTCGAGGTACTTCTCTTGCTTCACCATGTGCACGGCTTTCAGCAGGAAAGCAAAGCTTGCGGTGATGAAGAACATGGTCGTTGCGTCGTGGTCAGCAAAGCCGAACACGCTGCGTTGGATGTGCGGGGCACTGACGGCCATGAAGAAGGCGCCCCAGAGGCCGGCGGTGCGGCCAAAGAGTTGCTTTCCAATGAAGAACACTGGAATGACGGTGAGTGCGCCCCAGAAGGCGACGCCCAGGTTGAGGGAGAGGCCGACGGGGTCGTCCACTCCGAACATGTCCAGGACTTTTGCGTCCACGGCGGAAGTCCAGTCATAGAGTGGAGGGTTGGGGTTTTTGCCGCCGTTGGGGTAGTTGATCGCTTCATCGAAGGTGAGACTTTCTCCGGTTTCTACGATGTGGTCCACGACGCGGTCGTGGTACCAGGGGTCGTTACCGCTGTAGAGGTAGCGGTTCGATTCTTCATCGAATGCAACGCCCATGTTGAAGGCGATGCGCAACAGCAATGCGAGCACGATGAACGTGCCCATTAGGATCACTGTGGTCTTTGTTTTGGAGTTGTCTCGTTCAGCCATGGATACACCCATGATACCCCACGGTAGGGGGAAGCAACTCGCCCAATTCCAGCCGCATATTAACGTTGGGGACCGGATTCCCGCGTTTTTCCCTTAAAAAATTGGGTTTTGCGGCGCGTCCGTTTTTTTCGCCACGGGACGGGGTCCGCGCCTCGCGGGTAGAATGGACCTACACGATGGCTTTGCCGAGGGCGCTTGCGATGAGTCCCACGGCGAGGTTTCCGGTTTGGTTTTGGTTGTCCAAGAGCGGGTTCACTTCCACGAATTCCATGGACGTGATCAGTTTGCTATCCGCGAGCATTTCCAGGGACAAGTGCGCTTCTCGGTAGGTGAGTCCGCCTTGCACGCGGGTGCCGGTGCCGGGGGCCCATTGTGGGTCGATGCCGTCGAGGTCGAAACTGAGGTGGACGCCGTCGGGTGCATCCTGCACGATTTTGATGGCGCGTCGCATCACTTCGTGCATGCCCAGTTCGTCAATGTGTCGCATGGTGAAGTAGGCGATGTTGTGCTTTTCGAGAAGCTCTGCTTCTTTGGGGTCCACGTCACGGAGGCCCACGAGCACCACGTACCGAGGGTCCAGTTTTGGGCCTGGTTGGTCAAAGTCGGTGAGGTCTGGGTGGCCCACGCCGAGGGCGGCGCTGAGGGGCATACCGTGGATGTTGCCACTGGGGCTGGATTCGGCGGTGTTGAAGTCTGCGTGGGCGTCGAACCAGATGAGGCCCCGTTTTTTGCTGTGCCTGGCAAGGCCTGCTTGGGTGCCAATGGCAATGGAGTGATCCCCGCCCAACACGAGGGGGATGGTGCGGTCTGCGACGGCGGCTTCCACTTTGTCCGCGAGGTGCCGGCACGCTTCCAGAATTTCGTCCTTGAACTTGAGGTCCCCTTTGCCACGGGGGAGGTTTTCCTCCATTTGGGGCACTTGCACGTTCCCGACGTCTTCCACTTCGTAGCCGAGGCTGCGAATTTTCGTGTGGAGGTAGGCGGCTCGAATGGCGCTTGGGCCCATGTCGGTGCCTCGACGGCTTGCGCCCAAATCCACGGGGCAACCAATGACGCGAACGGTCTTCATGGCGGTGGGAACCGCTTCCCCTTCATGAAGGGTGCCAAAAGGCACAAAACGGCGACGGCACAGTCCGGCGTATGCGCTTGATTGCATGCCTTCTGTTGGTGCCGCTGTTTGCGGGCTGCCTCGGAAGCGACGATTCTCCTGACCAAACGGAATTCACCCGCCAACCAGACGTGGTCCCATTCCTGAATTACACCCCTGAAGCCCCGGACATGGCCATGGACATTGAGCAATCGAGCTTTACGGTTCCAGGCTCGCCTGGTTTGTACGTGCGTGTGGTCAAACCGGCAGGCGACGGGCCGTTCCCAGTCATTGCCCAGTTCACGCCGTACACTGCGCCTGGCGTCAACGCGGAGTTGAACCAATTGCTCGAACCCGCCGTCGGCGAACCCGCCGGCCGCTTCGACGCGGAGTTCGTGCGCCGCGGCTACGCCTTTGCGTACGCAGATGTGCGCGGCACCGGCGACAGCGACGGTTGCTTGGACCTCCGCGGGAAACTGGACATTGAGGATGTGGGCCGCTTGACCGAGTGGCTTGGCACGCAGTCCTGGAGTAACGGCAACGTGGGCTTCATCGGCGCCAGTTACCCCGGAAGTGAAGCGCACATGGCAGGCATTGCCAACAACGAGCACCTGAAGGCAATCGTACCCGTGGTTGCCAGCACCAGTTTC
>JBMZMP010000056.1:0-9031 GCA_049619235.1 Thermoplasmatota archaeon | reverse complement strand
ACAAGTCCCCGAGGACTGGACTGTAACCCTCCCTTCAGAGGAAGTTCTTTTGCCGTTCAATGAAACCCTCCGACTCCCCATCGTTGTCAGCGTGCCATTCAAGCACGTACACGGTCTCCTGGAATCGTTCATCCTCACGGGCACAAGCATGGACGGCACCAGCGTTGCCCGCGTGGAACTGGGCGTCCGTTACCTGGAAATCCCGCAACCAGCAGGCCACCACAACACGGTGTACCTGCACGCGGTGGAAGGGTTCGGCAACGAATTCAACATGGTTCTGGACACCGCCCGCGGCACCAACAGCCGCTTCTACGGCGTCATGAACACGGAAGAAGACTACGAACTGGCCCAGCCCGAGGAACTCTCCGGCGGCGGAGGCTTCGGGGAGAACGCGCCAGTGTTCTGGTCCTTCCCGCTCTCGCCTGCCCTTGAGATGGGGTTGGATTTCGACATGGCGGGCACGGGTGAACTTCGCATTCCATTCTCCTCCCCGATCGCCTTGAGCGACGCCACGGCGGAAGCAACGCTCCGCGTCCGAACCTGCCAATTCCAATGCGAATTCGTGGACCTCGTTTCATTCACCAGTGAACCATTCGATGTCAGCGGCCAACCCACCGAAGTGGTGTTCCAATTGGAATTGCTGCCAGACGCGGACCTTGTGCCGTACTCGCCACAGGGAACGTCCCTGGAATTGGTGGTGCAACTGAACCGCAACATGCCCGGAACCAGCGAACTGACCCCCTCCATTCACCCCGGCGGATTCATGGTCCTCCCCCTGAACGAATACCACGACCCCGTGGAAGCCATTCCATCCCTCAGCGGACTGGACTTGATCGCAGCTGGACCCATTGACCGACCCGTGAACCCGGCAGAAACCGTCCTCTTCAACTTCAGCCTCACCAACACGGGCCTCGTGAAGGAAACATTCCACTTGGAAGTGCAAGGCCCGAACGAATGGGCTCGCCCCCTGGGCGCCACGGGCGTTTCCGTTGGCCCCGGCGAATCCCGCCGCGTGGTCGTTGCGGTGGAAGTGCCAGATGGAACCCCCGACGGCGTGGTGGCTGATTACGTGCTTCGTGCCAGCAGCAGCAAGGACGTCAGCCTGCAAGCACTTGTGCCATTCCGGGCCAACGTGGATGCGGTCATTGACCACCCGGACGAATCCCAATTGCTCTTGGAAACCGAGGAGGAACTCTCCGAGGAAACCATCCCTGCCTTGCCCCTGCTTGCCGTGGTCCTTGGCCTAGTCTTGGCTTGCAACCGCAAATTGCAGTAGGTTTGACTGCGGCTCTTGGCGTGCCTTGAGCATGGGTGCGGGTTCGCCCACCCGTTGGCTGAAGTCCTCAAGGACGTGCAGTCCGTACGGTTCGTAGTAGCGGCTGCTGGCAACCGTGACGCGCCGCTCATCGTATGGGCGTTCTGCGAGGGCCTTTGCGATGGTGGCCGCTTCGTTGTACACGTGGGGGTGGTTGCCGGTGAGGCGAATGTGCAGGAATTGCGCGGTGATGCGGTTTGGGAAGGGACCCGCGAGGGTGCTCCAGACGAGGCCGGCTTGGTGTTCTTCCAGGGTTTGCATCACGTCGGGGCGGTACCAGGAATGGTCCCGGAATTCCACGGCAACGTCGTGATTGCCTGGCAAGACCGACCAGAGCCGGTCGAGGAGTTCGTTGAGTTCCGATTCGGACTTGGCGGTTCTTGGGCCCATCCAGGGCACGTAAAGGGGGCCTCGGTTGTGGGCGCGGAGGATGGGCGCGTTGGCGTCGAGCCATCGATCCAATTCGGTTTCGTAGCCTTGGATTTGCGCCCGGGCACTGATGAATTCACTGAAGCGTGGGATGATTTGCACGTGGTTGGGCGTTGCGTCCACGAGCCATTGGGCCTGTTCTTCCACGAAGCTGGCTTCACGGGTGAACGTGGCTTCCAAGCAGTTGAAACTGCGTCCGTATGCTTCTAGCATGCGGTTTGGGGGCAGGTTTGCACCGTAGAGCTCCCGCTGCAGAAGTGGATCTGCAAATCCGGAGAGTCCCATGCGTATGCGTCCCATGCTTCTACATTGGTGCACAGGCCTTCTTAACCTACGCGGGAGGAGGGTGAATGTACGCTCGGCTGGGCGTCAACACTGGAACATCGCCATTTGGACACGCAGCGAGGGTCTGCCACGGGAAACCTTTGCGGCCCGGGCCACCAAAAGGAACGTGTTGTCTAGATGGTTTCAGCGAATGCCATCTTGCCCGCAATGCGGGTGATGCGAACCTTCACGGTCACGCCAGCTTCTTGCTTCGGCACAATCACCGTGTATCCATCAACTTCACCGAGGCCTTCCTTGCGGCTGCCTTGGCGCTTGATCGTCACTTCCACCTCGGCGCCTTCCTTCATCTGGAACGCGCCCTTGGCCTTGCTGGCACCCTTGCGGGCCTTCACGGGGCTGGCGGCACCACAAGCTTCACAGTGCAGCATTTGCACGCGGCCATCGCGGCCCAACTTCGTGTCCGGGCTGCCACATTCCGGGCAACGGACATACGTGGCCACGTAGTCGTTCAGGCGGCCCATGACTTGGCTGTCGCTGACATTTCCAGTGAAAATCAAGCGGTCGCCGTCCAATTGACCAGCCGTACCGATTTGGCTTAGCAAGTACTTGCTCAAGTGGCCATCGTCGCGGCGCACGCCGTTCACGATTTCACGGAAATTGCGGAACACCGTCATCCGGCCTTCTTTGATCAAGTCCGCAACGGGTAGGGTCCAACGGTCGTGGTTCGCCTGGTTCTCCGGGAGTTGTTCCCGGGCCTTGTCGAGCAGTTTGAGGTAATCGTCCATGATGACTCCAAGTGGAGGATAGGGATAAGGGATGAGGTTTACGCGGTCACTTTCGCCGCGGTTTTCCGTTCCAAGCCGTGCTTGACGAGCCCGACAAACATGGGGCCCGGATTCATGGGCCGGCTGTTGAATTCGGGGTGGAATTGGCCGCCGATGAAGAACGGGTGGCCAGGGATTTCCATCATTTCCATGATGGGACGGTCCTGCATTTTGCCACTGAACACCAAACCGCCTGCTTCCAGGCGTTCGACGTATTCAGGGTTCATTTCGTAGCGGTGGCGGTGCCGTTCGCTCACAAGGGTGGATTGGTACAATTCATGCGCCTTCGTGCCTTCTTCGATGTGGCACTCGTAGTTGCCAAGACGCATGGTGCCGCCCATTTCCTCGATTTCGAATTGCTCGGGGAGAATGCAAATGACGGGGTGTGGCGTATTCACGTCCATTTCCACGCTGTTTGCGCCAGTCAGGCCGCACACGTTCCGGGCATACTCCACGATGGCAAGCTGGAAGCCAAGGCAGATGCCCATGAATGGCACTTGGTTTTCACGGGCGTACTGCACCGCGCGAATCTTTCCTTCCGTGCCACGGTGGCCGAAGCCGGGCCCCACGAGGATGGCGTCCGCTGCGCGGAGTTGGTCCCACGCGGTGGAGTCGTCTGCCTCCAAGGCTTCCCCTTCTACCCATTCGATGCGTGCCTTCGTATCCAAGCTTGCACCTGCGTGGCGAAGCGCCTCGGCGATGCTGAGGTAGGAATCCGTGAGGTCCGTGTATTTTCCAACGAACGCAATGGTCATTTCGTTCGTGGGGTTGATGCTGCGTTCGACGAATTCACTCCACTCGGAAAGGTCCGGTTTGGCAGCGTCGAGGCCGAAGCGTTTCAAGATGAAGTCGGGAACGTTTTGCGCCTCGAGAATGAGGGGGACTTCGTAGATGCTGCGGCAGTCGTGTGCGCTGATGACCGCGTCCTCGTCCACGTCGCAGAACAACGCGATTTTGCTGCGCGTGTCTTGCTCCAATGGCTTGACACTGCGGCATGCAATCATGTCAGGGTGCAAGCCGATGGCCTTCAAGTCGCGGACCGTGTGCTGCGTGGGCTTGGTTTTCTGTTCCCCAACCACGCCCATCACGGGCACGAGGCTGGTGTGAATTAGCACCATGTTGTCATCGCCCACGGTGCGGTGCAATTGCCGAACCGCTTCCAGGAACGGAGCAGACTCGATGTCGCCAACGGTTCCGCCCACTTCAACCAACACGACGTCCGCGCCGCTGCTTTCACCCACGCGTTGGATCCATTCCTGGATTTCATTGGTGATGTGGGGAATGATTTGGACCGTCTTGCCGAGGTAGTCGCCGCGGCGCTCCTTCTCGATGACCGATTGGTACACTTTCCCCGTAGTGATGTTGTTCTCGCGGCCCAAGTGAACGTCAAGGAACCGTTCATAGTTCCCAAGGTCCAAGTCCGCTTCTCCACCGTCGTCCAGCACGAACACTTCGCCGTGCTCGAACGGATTCATGGTGCCTGCGTCAATGTTCAGGTAAGGGTCGATTTTGATGGCAGAAACGGACAATCCCCTCGCTTTGAGGAGGCGCCCGATGCTGCTGGTGGTGATGCCTTTTCCAAGGCCAGAAAGCACACCGCCGGTGACGACCACGTATTTTGTCATGCCCAACGGGAACAACACTACCTGCCGGCCCATAAAGAGCCTCGCTTGCGCCGCTCCGAAACGCCTTATGAAGGACCGGCATCGCCCAGTCCGTGCCCGTTGTCGCAGTGCAGTACAAAACCATGGAAGCCCGCAGGTTCCAAGACGCCAACCCCGGCCCCAAACTCCGCGTGGATTACAACGTGGCCACCAACACCGTGGCGCAACGCGGGGACGATCTCGCCGTTGACTACAGCCTCACCGCAAGCTACGGCCCACTTGGCATGATCAAGTTCGAAGGCACCCTCATTCACCGGGGCAGCAACGCAGCCGAAGTGGTCGCCCAGTGGAACGAAAAACGGGCACTTCCCCCGGAACTGGCCGCGGAAATCCACGGCGGCATCTTTGCTGGCTGCATGCCAGACGCCATGATGATGGCCAAGAACCTCCGGCTCCCACCACCCATCCCGCTGCCACAAATCCGTGCCGGGCAAACCGACGCGCAAGCCCCCGCCCCCGCGGAAGGCCCCGACGCTGCCTGAGCGCCCGTTTCGACCCAAGAAGCAAGCACTTATCAAGCATCTTTGGCGATACAACGCCAAGAGGATGCTCTATGGCAGAACGAATTGAACGCCGTCGTACCGTGACCCGCACCGTCAGCAGTGAAGGTGCCTCCGAACTCAAGCGCAACATCAGCAACATTGCAGAAGAGATCGGCCGCGTGCGCGACCAAGCCCGCGAAGAAGCTGCCAGCCTGGAGAAAATCCGTGGCATGCTCGACATTGGATACCTCAACGAATTGCTGGAAACCATTGAAGAAATGGAAACCCGCATCGAGGAAACCAGCAGCGAAACCGCCCGGTTCCAAGAGGACGCAGACCGCGCCCGCGACGAACTGGAAGCGGAACAAGAGCGCCTTGCCAAACTCTGGGACGCCTACAAGACCCAAGAGGACGAATTGGACCGCTTGAAGCGCGACTACCCCCTCATGGAGGAGAAGCTCTTCGAACGGGACCGCCAAATTGACACGCTCCGCCGTGAACTGGCCCGCCTCGAACCCCTCGCCAAGTACAAGGGCGAATACGAATCCCTCGTCAAGGAACACGAATCCGTGATCCGCGACCTCAACACCGCCGAACGCGACCTGGACAAAATGGATGCCAAGATTGGCAAACTCGAATCCGAAATCGCGGAACTTCGCAGCCTCAGCCAATTCAAGCACCGCGTCAGCGACTTGGAAGGCGAACTGGAAGAAGAACGGGAACGCCTTGCCAAACTGTACCGCGTGTACGAGGAACTGGAAGCGGACAAGAAATCCGTGGAAGCCCTCGTTGCGGAATGGGAAGAATGGTTTGCAAAGAGCCGCCGTGCCTTCGAAGGCACCTGCGAAGCTCTTGGCACCGCACCCCAATAATTTTCCTTACCCCTCCTTTTTCCCTTCCTTTTCCCTCCTTTCTATTCTTGTTGTTTTGTTGATCCGACCCTGCTGCCGCTACACCAATCCTTCCCATCGACATCTCCGCGTAGGCGAGGTCGGGGTGCTACTGCGCGTCAGATTTGCGGCGGTTGGGCTTGAGCCGCTTGAGAGAGTGCCCAACGAGGCTACGCCGACTCAAACTGCCCCCAGACGCAGCGCAGTGGCCGCCTCGGAGTGCGTGCATGATGGCGTCAACGGTCGGCTCCGCATCCACCATGGTGTACGCAGTCCCAATGTCCGTGACCCAGTGCGCATCGGTGCCACCAATGGTCGCAGCACCCAAGGATTCGGCGAGCTTCATGGTGTTGTCCTGCACCAATTTCCTGTCGCGGCCGTTGCGGCCCTCCACGAGTGCAGGCTTCAAGGAGCGAAGAACGCTTGGCCCCGCACCAGTCATCAGGCGGAGGGGGTGGCTTGGCACGGCGATGCCACCCGCTGCCTCAATGGCGTACGTGGCTTCCTGCATGCTCATCCCTTCGGTGATCTCTGCGTAGCATCCAATGGACAATAGGTGCCCTTCAATGGTGCTCCATTCGGCGCCGGGGAGAATGATTTGGCCTGTTGCCGCTTGCACTTCCGCAATTTCTGCCGGGTCGGGGACCGCGTCGTGGTCCGTGATGGCAAACCCTTGCAGGCCCCGTTGTTTTGCCGCTTCGGCAAGCTCCATGAGGGAGCCTTTTGCGTCGGGGCTGGCGCGGGAATGGACGTGCAAGTCGAGTCGGAGCATCAGCGAATCGTGGATCCTGCGGGCAATTGGCGGTTCGGGTTCAACGTGCTAACGAGGTCGCCGTTGTCTGCGGCGAGGATCATGCCTTGGCTTTCCACGCCACGAAGTTTCACGGGCTTCAGGTTGGCAACAAATGCGACGGTTTGCCCCGCCAAGTCACTCGCTTCGTAGTGCCCCTTCAAGCCAGCCACGATTTGGCGCTCTCCAAGGTCCCCGGCGTCCACTTTCAGGACGAACAATTTGTCCGCTTTGGGGTGGTCTTCGGCGCTGGTGATGATGCCGATGCGGAGCTGGAGTTTTGCAAAGTCGTCGATGGTGACGAGGTCTTCTTCTGGGATCACGGGGGTTTCCTCTGGTTGTGGAATGTCTTTGGGGTCCAATTTTTGGAACAATGCCTTGGGGAGCGTGAGCTCGGTTCCGGATGCAAGTGGGGCGTTCGCGTCGCTCCATGCGGGGCTGTCGGTTTCGCCGAGCCAGGACCAGATTTGGTTGCTGGCTGCGGGCGTGTAGGGGGCCATGAAAACGGCCAGGGCCTTGACGATGCGGAGCAAGTCGTACAGGGCTGCCTTTCCGGCTTCCGGGTCCGCCTTGAGGAGCTTCCAAGGAGCCGCTTCCTGCATGAGCGCGTTTCCGTCCCCGGCAAATTCCAGGAGTCGACGGACCGCTTTCTTCAGTTGCACCTTGTCCAGGTGTTCCTGCATGTCCTTGGAGCAGGCTGCGATGAGTTCGTCCACGCGGGCACTCCAGTTGGAGGCTGCTGCGTCTGGGATGGCTCCCAAGTTTTTCTGGGTGAAGCTGGCGATGCGGTGGACCAGGTTTCCAATGGTGCCAACGAGTTCGTCGTTCACTTTGCTAAGGAAGTCGTCCCAGGTCCAGTCGCTGTCCCGTTGTTCGGGCATGTTGACGCTGAGGTAGTACCGCACCGCGTCGCTCTCGAATCTGTCCAGGACGTCGTGCACGCTGATGCTGATGCCTCGGCTTTTGCTAAATTGTTGCCCGTCAAGGTTCAGGAATTCGTTCGCGGGGACATCGTACGGCATCACCAATTGAGGTTCGCCATTGGTGGCGCGGGCCGCATTGTATGCGGTGATGATGGCGGGCCAAATGATGGTGTGGAAGGGGATGTTGTCCTTTCCGAGGAAATAGTAGGCCTTGGTTTCGGGGTTGGTCCACCAGTGCTCCCAGGAGCGGCCTTCTTCTTGGTTGGCCCATTCAATGGCCGCGGTGAGGTATCCGCAGACCGCTTCGAACCAGACGTAGATGCGCTTGTCGTCGAATCCGTCCAAGGGAATCTTGATGCCCCAAGTGAGATCGCGGGTGATGGCGCGGTCTTGCAGCCCTTCGTTGAGCCAGTTTTGCGTGAAGTTGATGGTGTTGGCACGCCAGTGCCCACTGGTTTCCGCGACGTAGGCCTCCAGGGCGGGTTGCAGTTTTCCAAGTAGGAAGAAGAAATGGTCCGTGTCCCGGAATTCAATGGTGGCTTCTGGGTTCAGTTTGCTGCGCGGGGAGCCAAGGTCTTGCGGGTCCAGGGTCTTGCCGCAATTGTCGCACTGGTCGCCCCTCGCGTCCGGGAATTCGCAGTGCGGGCAGGTGCCTTCCACGTACCGGTCCGGCAAGAAGCGGTTCCCGATGGGATCGAAGGGTGCTTGTTGGGTGCGTTTTTCGATGAATCCTTCAGACAGGCAGGCGTTGAAGATTTCCTGCACGTGGGATTCGTGGTTTTTCGTGGTGGTTTGGGTGAACAAGTCGAACCCGATTTGCAATCGCTCAAGGGCACTCGCGTGGTCGGCGTGGAAGTGGTCCACGAGTTCTTGCGGCGTTTTGCCTTCTTGTTCCGCCTTCAACATCACGGGGGTGCCGTGGCAGTCGCTGCCGCTGACCATGAGCACGTCGTGGCCTTGCATGTGTTTGTAGCGTCGGAAAATGTCCGGGGGCAGCAAACTGCCGGCAACGTGCCCCAAGTGGAGGCCTCCGTTTGCGTAGGGCCAAGCGACTCCGATGAACACCGGGTTCTTCACAAGCTCCGCAATTCACCCCGGTTTAAAGTCCCCAAGTTCCATGCCGGTTCGTGCAACGAGTGGAACGGACGGTGGTTGGGTTTCTTCATCGCAACAGGGTGTCAATTTTGCAGGCGACGCTTGGCCTGGTGTTTCTTTGGTTCGGAGCCCTCAAACTCACCCTCACCACGCCAGTCGCGGAATTGGTCACCACGACGATCCCGTTCATTCCCGAAACCTTGCTGCTTGTGCTGCTGGGGCTGTGGGAAGTGGGCATTGGGGTTCTGCTGTTGTGGGGCCGCTTTGTTCGCACCATGCTCGTGTTGTTCTTGGCGCAAATGCTTGGGACGTTTTCGGTGATTCTCTTGCAACC
>JBMZMP010000055.1:0-9169 GCA_049619235.1 Thermoplasmatota archaeon | reverse complement strand
TTGGCACCAAACTCATGGCCCCCACGTGGCAATTGTCTCCAATCACGGCGCCCGGGAACACCGTGGTGTATTGCCCAATGGTGCAGTTGCGTCCAATTTTCACTTTCTGACGAACCAAATGCCCTTTTTCGCCGATGTGCCCGATGATCGCCGCGTCGCCGCCAATCACCGTGTTGTCTCCAATTTCGAGCATGTCGTGATCGTACACCACGTTGCTGTTCACGATGACGTTGCGGCCAATCTTGGCACCCATTGCGCGCAAGAACATGACGTACAATGCGTTGCTACGAGTAAACTTTCCAAACAGCGTCTGGAACGCCAGGATGAGGCCATTGTAATTGTACCAGCTCCACACCTTGAAACTGCGAATGGGCACCGTCCCTTCCCCGGTTTTTGCCCCCATGAACAAGCGAAGCACCGGCAACACCAGCATCATGGTGATACCGAACACGAAGTAGGACAAGGCCACGAAGAATATGCGGGCAAACAAGACGAGGTACTCGTTTTGCCCATCGAAGAGGTGCCATGTTTTGACCACCATGACCACGGCGGGGAAACTGGTGATGGCAAGCACCAATGCGAGGGTGATGTAGGAGTAAATCCACAGTGTTTTTGCAACGACTTTGACGGCCAGGTTCATCGGGAGCGTTGCAGCATCCCTTCGGGGGTATGAACCGGTTTCGGGTCACCGTTTGGTTTGCATCTCGTACATGGCCCCCAATTCGTCCACGGTGGTCGCTTGGTTGGCGGCCTTGTCATCTCGCCAGCGGCCACTGAACCTCGGGAATCGAGCCGCGATGCCAGAATCGGCGCGGTACCGATTCCAGCCCGCTTTGTGGATGGGCGACAACGTGATTTCGGCCGCTTGCACTTCCATGACCACTTCCGGGCGAAGCCACACATCTGGGGTCATGTCCGCGTCCACCTCGGCGGGTTTCTGCGCCGACTCCAAGTGTCCAAACTTTTCCTTCAGACCCATCAAGGTGGCGTCGTCGAAGCCCGTTCCGAGTTTGCACACCGACTCCCATCGCTGCGCATCGGGGTTGTAAGCCCCCATCAAGAGGGCCCCGTACCAACCGGCGCGCCGACCACGGCCATAAAAGGCGCCAATGACCGCCAGGTCCATGGTGTCAACGAGGTCCTCCGTGTAGTCGGTTTTGTACTTGATCCAGTCAAAGCCGCGGTTCCCCGCCTTGTACCGATGCTGGGGGTGTTTGCACATGATGCCCTCGGCGCCGTCCTCCACGGCCCGTTGGAAGAACGCCTCCATGGCCGCTTCGTCCTCGCAGACGGACATGGTGGAGAGCTGCACCTCTTCGTTGAGGGCAAATTCCGTCTCGATTTGCGCTCGGCGTTCCAAGTAGGTGCGCTCCATTTGGGACTCGCCTCCACTTGCCAAGCAATCGAACAAGAACACCGTCACGGGGATTTCCTTCGTGATGTCTCCGTCCACGGAGCGGGTGCCCGCGTCGCCGCTGAGGGTTTGCACCGATTCCACGTGCAAGCCAGTTTTGCGGCCCCGGCGGCGACTGATTTCTTGGAACGACCGCATGGCGCCCGTCTCGCGGTCCATGGCAACGCATTCGCCTTCCACGATGCATGTGGTGCCGCGGAATGCAGCGCGTAGGCTCGCTTGGACATCCGGGAATTGCGCGGTGAGTTCTTCGAGGCGGCGGCTGAAAATGCGAACAGGGACGTTGGGGTCGGCACTCACATGGCACTGCACGCGGAGTCCGTCATACTTGTATTCGAGCGCCGTGGAACCCTCGTGCTTGGCAAGGATTTCTCCCAGGGTTTTGAGGCGTTCCGCGGCCATGGGCCGAAGGGGCACGCCGTGTTCACTTGACAAGGATTCCACCGCGTCCATGCCACTTGTGGCAAGCGCATGGGCCACAACGGCGAGGTCGCTTCGAACATCAAACGCCGCCTCCAAGGACTGCCGGATCGCTTCGTGCGCGGCCCGTTCCTCTGGCTCCATTTCCGTGACGCTGCGGACGCCTTTGCCGACGTGCCACGCTGCCAACGCGTCGAGGAACGTCATGTCTGCGACGCCCAAGCGGGCGCGACCGGCCACGGTGCGAATGATGTACCGGGCTTCCAGGGGTTGTGCGTCCGTCAAGAGTTTGCCAAGCAATGCCAGTTTCTTCGCCTGGCTGTCCTTGCCTTCCACGGCAGCAATGTGCCGGAGACCGTCAAACACGTCCAACACCGTGAGCGGTTCGGGGCCAAACAGACTCGCTTGCTTGCTGCCAGCGGCAGCCATCGCTTTTTCCGCAGCCAGGCCAAGGTCGCCCACCTCGTGGTAGAGAGCCAAAACGTCTGCGTTTCCACTGGCGTCTTGGAGGGCGCGGAGAATCATTTTCTCTGCCAAGCCCAACTCCACGCCTTCCCAATCCGGGGCCACTTTGCCTTGGATCAAGAAAGCCACTTTGCCCAATTGGTCTGCGGGGACGTCCTCGAACAATTCCACCAGAATCGCGGTCATTTCGAGCCGCTTCGTGGTGCCTTCGAGTCGCTCGAAGTATCGGGCAAGCGTGGCGTACTGCACGATGCGGGAAGCCCGTGGCCCTACAAGAAGGGGGCCTAAATGAACATCAGTTCGCGGCTGCGGGCAGCTTGCTCTTGGTGCCGTCGCTTCTTCGCTGCCACGTCCTTCACGTGCGCCTCGAACCCGTCTGCTTCCTTGTACAGCCGAGACACGTCCGCTTCCACGCCAACCATGTTTGCAAGCACTTCAATCACGGTTGCGGCGCTGCGCACGTCGGGGTATTCTTGTTTGGCTTCACTGAGGATGCCGATGACGTCGAAGTGGTCCCGTTTTCCAAGCGTCAAAAGGATGCCCGTGACGCCGGCGACGATGCCGTCTTTGAACCGGGGGGCAGTGCTTTGATCGAGGAGTTTCCGGGCGCGATCCGTGGAGCCCACGGAGTACACTTCTACGATGTCATCGAGGGCCGCTTCGCCCTCCAGGACGATGCCTTCGGCACTCACAATGAGTTCCGCGCCGCGTTCCTTGCACCAGCCAAGAATCGCTTCCGCTACGGGACGAATCAGGGTGGGGTCGGGTTGGAATTCGCTCAAGAACACGACGAGGTTCTTCGCTTCGCCCTTGACCTTGTATTGGCCGTGGTACATTCGGACCGGGTTCTTTGGCACTCCGTCCTCCACCACGCAGAGGCTCGGGAATCCTTCGCCATCCACGATGCCCACTTCCTTCAGGCCCATCTCTTCGATGAGGAAATTCGCCGTGATGGTGGCAACGAGGCCGACGCAGGGGAAAGCAGCAATCACGTGTGCGCAGTGGGCGTCGAATTCCTCGTGCTCAATGATTTGGACCATGGCAGGGGATGGATTGGCCGCTTTATAGCTCCAAGTTTTCGGGCCGTTGTGCACCCGATTGCAAACATTCGAGGCAGCGCTTCGAAGCACTTGGTTGGAAAACGCATCGTCCTTGGCGTCACCGGCAGCATCGCCGCGGTGAAAACAGTGGAACTGGCCCGGGAACTGACGCGTCACGGCGCCGAAGTCCACGCTGTGATGACCAAGGCTGCATGCGACATCGTCCACCCCAACGCGTTGCAATTTGGCACGGGAAACCCGGTCATCACGAAACTGACCGGGGCCGTGGAACACGTGGCGCTCCTGGGTGATGTGCCCGAGAAAGCGGACCTATTGTTGATTGCACCCTGCACGGCCAACACGGTGGGCAAGATCGTGTACGGCATCGACGACACCACGGTCACCACTTGCGCCACCGTCGCCCTTGGAACCGGCACGCCCATCGTCTGCGCACCAGCCATGCACGACGCCATGATGCACCACCCGAAAGTGGAGGATAACATCGCAGAGCTCCGAAAACTGGGGGTCACCTGGGTCGAGCCGAAGGTGGAGGAGAAGAAGGCCAAGCTCGCAGACATTGACCACATCGTGGACGCCGTCATCGCCGCGCTTGCCACGCAAAAGAAAGGCAAACGGTGCCTGGTCATCGGCGGTGCCACGGCAGAACCCGTCGACGACGTGCGCGTTTTGACCAACCGCAGCAGCGGAAAAACCGCAGCCATCCTGGCAAAGGAACTGGGCCGCGCCGGGGCCGAAGTGGAACTATGGATGGGGCACCACACAACGGATTTGCCACACTGTACCACGCACCATTTCCAAACCCACGCCGAATTGATGCAACTGGCCGAAGGAACCCTTGCCTTTGACGAAATCTGGATGCCCGCAGCCATCGCCGACTACACCCCGGAACGGACCGCGGGAAAAATTCCCAGCGAACAAGACGATTGGACCATCATCATGCAACCCGTGGAGAAAGTCATCGAATGGCTCCGCGTTCGCACCCAAGCAAAACTCATCGCATTCAAAGCCGAAGCCACAGAGGACGGCCTCGTGGAGAAAGCCCGCGCCCGCTTGGAACGGTACAGCGCCGACGCCATCGTGGCAAACGCAGCCGCCAGCTTCGGAGCCGACCAAACCCGCGCCTTCCTGGTGACCGCAGACCAGGAGCAATTGTTCGAAGGCAGCAAACAACAGGTCATGACCGACATCGTCGCGGCCCTATGACCCACGCGTTCGCCCCCGGACACGTGACGGGTTTGTTTGCCGTGCACGACCACGCCGACCCACTCAAGAAGGGCAGCCGGGGCGCTGGGTGGAGCCTGCAAAAAGGCGCATGGGCAACCGTTGGCGACGGCAACGGCATCACCATCAACGGCAAACCATCCCCTGCCCCAGTCACCGCCACCGCCCTCCGGCACCTCGGCGTCACTTGCCAAGTGGACATCCAATTGGATCTCCCCACGGGGCAAGGATTCGGCATGAGCGCCGCGGGTACCCTTGCGGCGTGCCTCGCCGCCACCAGCCACTTCGACCTGGAACCGGAGTTGGCACTCGAGGCAGCACACACCGCCGAAGTGCAGCACGGAACCGGGCTCGGGGACGCCATTGGAAGCTGGTTTGGCAGCGGAGAACTCCGCATCAAACCCGGTTGCCCCCCGCACGGCTGGGCCATGAACCTCCCCGCGAAGGGTGAATTCTTGTTCTGCACCCTCGGCGAAGGCATCCCCACCGAGAACATCATCACAAACCCCCACTGGCAAACAGAGACCCGCCGCTGGGGCGACGCCGCCGTGGACCGCATCCTGGAAGCGGGGCGCGACAAAGGCTGGGAGACCACGCTCCGAGAAAGCGCAGCATTCACGGACAAACTGGGCCTCCTCACGCCGCAAATGCGGGAACTGGGCACCCACTTCGACCACTGGGGCCAATGCATGCTTGGAAACACCCTCTGGGTCTGGGGCGCGCCCGGCGATTTGGAACGCGCCGAGGCCTTGCTAGAAGCCCATGGTGAAACGTTCAGGTGCGGCGTGGACCCGAATGGGGCGCGGTTGGTGCGGTCGGTTCCGAAATAGCTTCAGACAAACCGCACGGTCTCGGCATTTTGCATCGACCGCGCCTCAATCCCGAATTTTTCCGTGATGGATTCCGCGAAGTCAATGCATTTGGACGCCTCGCCGTGGCCAGTAAGGACCAGTTTGGGCTTGGGTTCCATGTTTTGGATGTAGTTCATCAATTGCCGGCGGTCGCAGTGACCGCTGTAGCCGTCAATGGTTTCAATGTCCATTTCCACGCGGATCGATTTGTGCTCCGTGCCTTCACGAATGGGCATTTCGCGCCAGCCCCGTTGCAGTTTGCGTCCCAAGGAACCTTCTGCGTTGAAGCCAACGAAGCAGAGGGTGTTCTTTGCGTCGTCCGCCCAGTGCTTCATGTACTCAAGAACCGGGCCGCCGGTGAGCATGCCACTGGTTGCAAGGACGATGCAGGGGTCGGGGTCGCCGCATACGGTTTGCCGCATTTCCCAGGAATCCACGCGCTTGAATTGGGGCGCGAGGAGCGGGTTGTCATTTTCGTTGAAGATGCGTTGCTTGAGTCCATTGTTGAGGTACTCGGGGTAGCACGTGTGGATGGCGGTGGCTTCCCAAATCATGCCGTCGAGGTACACGTTGGTGTCCTTGGGGATGGCGCCTTCGCGGAGCAATTCTTCGAGAACAAGCATCACTTCTTGGGAACGGCCCACGGCGAACACTGGGAACACCACTTTGCCTTTCTTTTCGTTGATGGTTTTCTTGACAATTTCCCGGGTTTGCTCCTGCGCCATTTGGCGCGTGGGCTGGAAATTGTCGCGGCCGCCATACGTGGATTCGCAGATGACCGCGTCCACGCGGGGGAACTTGTTGGTGGCGGGGTTGAAGAGCCAGCTGCGTTCGTACTTGATGTCGCCACTGAAGGCCACGTTGTAGAGGCCGTTTCCAACGTGGAAATGGGCGGTGCTGGAGCCGAGAATGTGGCCGGCGTCGTGGTAGGTGAGTTTGAGGTCGGGGGCCACGTCAGTGGTTTCTCCCCAGTCGATGGTGATGCAGTGGCGGATGGCCTTGCGGACGTCTTCTGCGTCGTACGGCTTCTTTTGGCCTTGTGCTTGCGCCACCTTGATGTAATCCATGGTCAAGAGGGCCATGAGGTCACGGGTGGGAGTGGTGCAGTACACGGGGCCTTCGTAGCCGTACTTGAACAGGAGCGGCAGGAGGCCGCAGTGGTCCAAGTGGCCGTGGGTGAGCACCACGGCGTCGAGGGAGTCGAATGGTTGCACTTCGCCGAGCCAGAAGAACGGCGTTGCGGGGTCCCCTTCGTCGAACTTGACGCCGCAGTCAATCAGGACTTTGCTGTCCTGGGTTTGCAGCATGGCGCAGCTTCGACCCACTTCGCGCCAGGCACCAAGTGCAGTCATGCGCACCCAGGGTTCGCCGGGGCTAGCGGAACGGTGCATGCGTCGGCCCACGCGGCGTAGGAACGTTTTCCGCTCCTCGCCCACTTGTCGCATGTATTCCCGCAATTGCTTCACGGTCTTACTTGGAATCGGGGGCGCGCGGACAACTTTTGGCGTCCACAGGATTTCGTTGCGAATCTGGTTCAGCGTCGCGCCCTTCTGGCCGATGGCCATGCCGGGGCGTTCCACTTCCAACACCACTTCTCCGTTGGATTCATTCCAGTAGCAAGCCTTGAGGCCCGCTTCCGGTGGGATGATGTGCGCCAATTTTGCCTCCGCTTCCTCCGCGGGCGGCAGAACGCCCACGTCGGGGCGGACCACGATGCGCTTCTGGAGCGCTTTTGCCAATTGAGGAATGAGCCCAGGGTTCTGGGCGAACGCTTGCGGGGTCTTCGTGGTGAGCACCAATTCGTGCGCCTCGAAGTCCAGGTCGCTGCAGTCCACATCCCGGGGCAGAATTTTGTCCACTTGCACCCGCAAATCGCGGAGCATGTCTTCCACACTGGCCATTATGCGTGGAAGCTCATTGGCAGTTTCAGTGCCTTGTGGCGTTTCAGAATCAGTTCCTCGTCGAGGCTGCGGAAGCCGTCTTGGTCAATGACCGCGATGTCCATGCCGTTGCCGGACGCGGAATCCCGGCGCATGGAAGCATTGAGGCCACGGATGGCGAGGTCGATGCCGGTCTTGACGTCGATGTTTTCCTCCATGCGGTCCTCGAGGACACCGTACACGAAGGCGGAGCCGGAGCCGGTGCAGGTCCAGGTTTCCGGGATGCTTCCGCCGGCGCTGTCCACGGTGTAAATGGAGCCGCCACGGCGGTCGTAGCCGCCGATGATGAGTTGGACCCAGTACGGGTTGAACTTGGAGCGGTTGAGGATGTTGCCAATCATTGTGGCCGCGCCCCGGACCGGCAAGGGTTGGTCTCGCTTGAATCGGTACAATTGCGCTTCCGCTCCCAGGAGGCGCGCCAAGTTGTGCGCGTCCCCGACGAGTCCCGCCGTGGTCAGGGCCAAGTGTTTGTCCACTGCGAACATTTTCTTGGTGTCCTTGTGGCCAATGAGGTGGCCCATGGTGGCGCGTTTGTCGGTTGCCATGATCACGCCGTCCGTGCAGGACATGGCAAGGGTCGTGGTTCCCGTCTTCAAAGCTGTCTCCGGTGTTGGGAGGTCCATAAAAATGACTCCGTGTGCCGAGGCACACAAGAATTGGAGGCCACGCTCGGTTCATAAAGGTGGCCCAAGTGGCGCGGCCTGTGACCGCAGCGGAAGCCTCCACCGAACTGCAAGCGCCCATCATCATCCTGATTGGCACCAGCCACCCCGGCAACGCCGGCGCCGCCGCAAGGGGCGCAGCAAATTTCGGGGCGAAGGAGCTTCGATTCGTGGCACCTCGCTGCGACATCCATTGCTCCGAAGCAATGGCCCGCGGCAAACACGCAAGCGGTTTGCTTGAAAACGCGAAAACCTACGACACCCTGTCGGAGGCTCTGGACGGCGTCGCCATGGCCATTGGCACCACCGCTCGTACCACGAAGGCAGAGAACCGCCACCTTCGCAAAACCCTCGACGTGCGGGACTGGGCGGAAGGCTTTGGCAACTGGAACGGCCAAATGGCCCTGGTGTTTGGCCGGGAAGACAGCGGCATGACCGGTGAAGAAGTGAATCTCATGGACCAATTGGTCACCGTGCCCACGGCGGATTACGCGAGCCTCAACCTTGCCCACGCGGTGACGCTCCTCTCCTACGAGCATTACCGCATGCGCAACACGGAGCGCATCACCGTGGAACGGCAACTGGACCCAGACACCCGCAACGCCATGTACTACGCGTACGACGAATTGGTCGCATCCGTGGAAGGGCGCAAGTGGCGTCGCGACGTGGCAAGCGGCATTTTCCGCAAAATCATTGGCCGCAGTACCCCTGACGACTTCGAGGTTCACAACATCATGGGCGTCTTCGCTGGCGCACTCCGTCGCTTCAACCACCCCGACTTCGCGACGGAAAAGTCCAGCCGCGTGCTCGCCCAAAAGGGCCTGCTTGCCAAACGCGCCATTGACGAGCCAGGCGCCGACGCCGCGGACCACACTGAAGAAGAGTAAACGGACCGGGCCGGTTGGCCGCGTTTCAAGTCTCAGGCCGGAAACGACTTAACCCGCCAACACCAGTCAAACGCGTGAATCGGAGCCTTGTCATCGCTCTCGCCTTGCTCGCCGCAACCCTCGCCGGCTGCGCCCAGGACAAAGACTCAGACGCAGACGGATTGTACGACTCTGTTGAGAAAGAAGGATGGCTTGTGACCGTTGACACCATGACGGAACGCAAAACGTACATGGCCTACCCGGACCCC
>JBMZMP010000054.1:1118-9217 GCA_049619235.1 Thermoplasmatota archaeon | reverse complement strand
AGGAACAAATTGAGGAGCTGAAGAAAGAATTGAAGGAGAAGCGGGAACCGCCGGGTTACAATTGAGGCCGGCGCGCCCAAGCGCTGTCGTCGAGGGCTCCGTACACGGGGTCAAGGACCGGGGCTTGTGGCACTTGCGGCGTGGCGCGAACTTGCGGCTTCACGTGCCATTCGTAGCCGCGGAGTGTGCGGCCGTTTTCTTCGTATTCACTGCGTCGGATGTCCAGCACTTCCATGTCTTGGAGGTCGTAGAACATTTGTCGCAGTTCAGGGTCGAGGAGGTCGTCGTTGACGGAGTCCTTGTCTTGAAAGGCATCTTCCATGACGGCCGCTACGGCCATGGCGTCTTCTCGAAGCATGCGAATGCGGTCTCGAAGCAAGTCAACGAATCTCATCGTTCCAAAGGAAAGAAAGGTCTGGTGGTATTAATCGGTTGTCGAATCGTTGGCCTTTCGCAAACTGGCGTTTTTGGCATGCAATGCCATGTGGCCCGCTTGGATTCCCTCCGAGGAAAGGGCGCGCAGGGCACTGATGTTCTGGGCCAGCCCGACTGCGCACATGATGCGGGCGAGCCGCTGCGCGGAAGGGTTGCCAAGTACTGACAAGCACGCGGCCGCCACGGGGTGCAGCTTTGTCACGCCGCCGACGGTTCCGACCGACAAGGGAAGTGCCAAGCGGGCAACCAATGTTGTGCCGTCCAATTCGTAATGGGTAAGCGATCGGTACCCGTCCAGTCCCGCGTACGCATGGGCGCCCGCTTCCACGGCGCGCCAATCGTTGCCGGTGGCGATGACAACGGGGTCGATGCCGTTCAGGATGCCCTTGTTGTGCGTCGCGGCACGGTACGGGTCCAGGATGGCAAACTCGTTTGCTTCCACCATCGCCTTCGCCACGTCCTCACCGAGATTCGCTACAGGGATGCGGGCGGTGGCCCACGCCATGCGCTCTGTGCTTAGGTTGCTAAGAATCCGAAGGCCAATGCGGCCCCCAAGTGCTTCGGCCGCGTTCGGGGCCAAAAATTCGCACAAGGTGTTCACTGCGTTTGCGCCCATTGCGTCCCGCGTGTCCAAGTGGATGTGCAAAACGGCGCGGCCGTGCATCAATCGAATGGTGAGGTCTCGGACCCCGCCGCCACGTTTCACCATGGATGGGACTTCTTTGTTCAGTTGCTCGATCCAAGAGGCGCGGTGGCTCCAGAACGCCTCCGGGTTTGCCGGGTCCCGGATTTCCACTTGGCCAATGGTCACCGGCTCCGTTGCCCCGGTTTCCAAGTTCCCCGCCATCTTCGCGCCATTGCACGCCGCCGCGATGACGCTGGATTCCTCCACTGCCATGGGAACCACCACGTCCTCGCCGTCGATTTGGAACCCAACCGCGAAACCAAGAGGGAGTGGGTAGGACCCTGCCGCGTTTTCGATGAATGCTTCGGAGCGCTCCAGGGGCAAGCCGCTTGCGGCGGTGATTGCCGCTAGATCTTCCGGGGAGAGGCCCGCGTGGGTTGCCACTCGTTCCAAGCGTTTTGCCAAAGGCAACTTGTGGAAGCCGCTCCAGTTCACGAGCCCCCACAGGTTTCCGCTGATAAGAGGACTTCTTTAAACGCGGGCCAGTGCCGAAACTGTGCCCGTTGTCACATTCCAGCGCCCGGATCTTTGCAAACTGATGGGGGAAGAACACTCCAGCGAAGCCCTCGGCGAGCGCATGCCCATGATGGGTGGCGACCTGGACAAGATTGACGGCGACGCCATCACCATTGAATGGTTCCCCGACCGCCCGGACCTCCTCACCCTTGAGGGGACCGGCCGCGCGCTGCGAGCATTCTACGGAATCAAACCGGGCATGCCTGAATACAAAGTGGTCGCCTCCAAGACCAAACTGGTCGTGGACCCATCCGTGCAAACGGTCCGGCCCTACGCTGCTTTGTGCTTCGTGCGAGGCGTCCCATTCGACCACGAATACGTGCAAACCGTGATTGACGCACAGGAAAAACTCACCCTCGCACCGGGTCGGAAGCGACGAAAAATTGCCATCGGCATCCACGACGCAGCCACCGTGCAAGGCCCCTTCACGTACACATGCATCGGCGACGAGAAACCATTCATCCCCTTGCAGGAAACCCGGGAAATGACGCCCAGCCAAATCATGGCCGAGCACCCCAAAGGCATCGAATACGCACACCTGCTCCCAGAAGGCACTTACCCAGTGTTCCTGGACGCAAACGGCGACGTTTTGAGCCTTCCCCCCGTCATCAACAGCGCAAAAACCACTGTCACCACCGACACCACGGATCTCCTGCTCGACGTTACGGGAACGGACTTGACAAGCGTCAAACAAACCATCGCCCTGCTTGCTACCGGCTTTGCGGAACGAGGCGGCACCATCGAAGCCATCGAAGTCCACGACGCAAGCGGAACCTGGACCAGCCCCGACTTGACGCCAACGGAAACCGTCATCGAAGTGACCGAAGCGCAACGCCTCCTCGGCCTTGCCCTAGACGGGGACGTCATGGCAAAGGCCCTTGAGCGCATGGGCCACCGCGCCGAAGACTACGGCAACAAAATCCTCGTCCACACGCCCGCCTGGCGGTTCGACGTGCTGCACCCCGTGGACATCATGGAAGACATCGCCATCGGTTACGGATTCGAAAACTTCCCCGGCGCCATCCCCACCGCAAGCACGTTCGGCGGAAGCCTCCCACACCAAGAACTGGAAGACAAAACGCGCAACCTGCTCCTTGGCTACGGCTGGCACGAAGCCCGCACCATCACACTCAGCAACCCCGACGACCAATGGGGCCACTGGGGCGACGAACCCCGGCCCAGTGTCGCGGTCCGAAACCCGGTCCTGGAAGAACAAACCATCCTCCGCACCCGGCTCACCCCAAGCCTCCTCAACGTGCTCGCAGCCAACCGCCACCGCCCCCTCCCGCAGCGGCTCTTCGAAGCGGGCTACATCGTGGCCAGCGAAGGCGACGCCTGGAAGAACCGCCTGCACTTGGCCGGCGTGGAACAAGCCGCCAAAGCCAACTTCAGCGACCTCAAAGGCCTCGTGGAAAGCCTCGTCCGGGATCTCAGTTTGACCGTCACCCTCGAACCGGCCACCCGCCCCGGATTCATCCCCGGTCGGCAAGGCCGCATCCTCCTCGACGGCGCGGAAATCGGGCACTTCGGTGAACTGCACCCCGACACCATCGTCGCGTTCGGCCTCGGCGCTGCCACGGTTGCATTCGAATTGGATCTCACGGCGCTCGCATGAACCGTGACCAATTGCGGGACCTCCTGCACGACGAATTGAACGTGGCTGCCTTCAAGGACGGCCAATGGAACGGCTTGCAAGTGGAAGGCGCAGAGAACGTGCAGAAAATCGCCCTCGCAGTCAGCGTCAGCGCAGAAACCATCCAAGCCGCCGCCGATTGGGGCGCAGACGCATTGCTGACCCACCACGGGTTGCTTTGGAGCCACGAACCCGGCCACTTGGCAGGCGTCAAGAAAGCCCGATTGAAGGCACTCATGGACGCGGACCTGAACCTCTACACCTACCACCTGCCCCTGGATGCTCACCCGGTGTACGGCAACAACGCCGGACTCGCCGAAGCGGCCGGATGCAGCAACGTCCGCCCGGGCTTCGACTACAAAGGCAACCAAATCGGCATGATTGGCGACCTGGACGCGGGAGCGGACGCGTTCATGGAATCATTCATTGCAAACCTGCAAAAGGACGTGGAAGTGGAAACCGGCGACATTTCATGGTACGACTTTGGCCCGGAGACCATTCGGACCGTTGGATTTGTCAGTGGCGCCGCCCCGTACCAAGTGCAAGACGCCATCGACGCGGGCCTCGACGCATACGTCACCGGGGAAACCACGGAACCCATCTACCACCTTTGCAAAGAGGCGGGCATCCACTTCATGGCTGTGGGGCACTACTTGTCGGAGCGACTCGGCGTGCAACGTCTCGGCGCATGGCTTGCATCCGAGCATGGGTTTGAAGTGAAGTTCTTCGACGTGGACTGTCCGGCTTAGTTCCCCACTTGTTCCACTTTGTTGGCCCAATCAGCGCGCAATTTGTCCTGCGCTTCCTCCCACGTGTTGGTCTTGGTGTACCGTTCCGCGAGGTTGGTGTCGCGGTTCCATTGCCACAACTCCACGCCTGCCGTGGTCAGCAAGCCAATGCTGAGGGGGTCTGCGTATTCCTCCTCGAAGATGACGCGCTTGATGCCACTGTTGGCAATCATGCGACTGCACTGGGTGCACGGTTGCGTGGTGCAGTAAATGTCACTGCCTTCAATGCTCACGCCCGTGGTGGCGGCTTGGATGATGGCATTTTGCTCCGCGTGCAAGCAGGGGCACACATCGGCCATCATGCCGCTTGGGATGTGCAATTCGTCCCGGATGCAACCCACGTCGCAGGGATGCGTGAAGCCGCGCGGGGCACCGTTATAGCCCGTGGTGAGGACCCGCTTGTCCTTGACGATGACGGCGCCCACTTGCCGGCGAGGGCAAGTGCCCCGGGCCTTGACGAGATGGGTCATATCGACGAAGTATTGGTCAACCGTTGGTCGCTCCACGACCGTGCAGTCGGCGAGGCGTTGAAAAGCCCGACCCGCGTGGCTTGGCTGTGAAGGTCTCCATTCGGGCAACCATCAAGGCCACGGAAGTGACGGAGCGGGTCCACGAAGCCATGACCGCATTCTGGCCCGACGCCACCTTTGACGGAGACGAACAAGCGTACGCAACGGATTGCAACGACTTCCGTGCCGCCATTTGGGAACAACAAATCATCGACTCCGTCCGCAGCCAACTCCTTCACGGTATGCGATCCGAAGTGATTCGATTCAAACTGGACAAACAAGCCGCGCTGCAAGGAAAAATCAGTTTCGCAGACAAATCCCCCGCCCTCGGCGCCGTGGACGTGCAAATTGACCCCGAAATGGACTTGGAAGCGTTCTGCTGGTGGCTCTGCCCCGAAACGGAAGAAGGGAAAATTGTGGGGCCGACGGATTAACCGGAATCGGTTTCGCTGCGGTTCCCCGGGTAGGGCACGGTGAAGCTCCACAAGTCGTGGGCAATTTCCGTGTTCTCAAACACGTATTTCGCTTCGTCTAGCACTTCGTTGGGGTCCTTGTAACGCGGGCTGATGTGGGTAAGAATCAGTTTCCAAACACCTGTGTTGGCGGCGATGCCTGCTGCTTCGAAGGCGCACATGTGCTTCACTTCCCTGGCGCGTTCGATGAGGTCCTTGGTGAAGCTTGCTTCACAAATGAACACGCAAGCGTCGCGGGCGGCGTCCATGAGGCCATCGCACGGTTGGCTGTCTCCACTGAACACCACGCGGCGGCCAGGGCGGGACGGGCCAAGGATTTGATCCGGGGTGATGGTGGTGCCATCTTCCAATTCCACCGCGATGCCTTTCTGAAGTTTTCCAAAAGCCGGGCCGGGTTTGACGCCCAATTCGAGTGCTTTTGGCTTGTCAAATTTGCCGGGGCGGTCCGGTTCTTGCAACGCGAAGGCAAGGTTGTGGACGGAGTGGTCCCCTTGGTACGCGGTGATGGTGTAGTCGCCTCGGTCGATGACGTCGCCCGCTTGCAGTTCGTGCACGGCGATTGGGAATTTGTGGGTCCATCCGCCCATGCGCTTCCACGCATCCACCATTTTGAGGAGCCCTTTTGGCCCGTACACGTCGAGGGGCTTCTCCCGCTCGTTTAGGGCCATGGTCTTGATGAGGCCCGGGAGGCCGTAGCAGTGGTCGCCGTGGTAATGGGTGAGATACACTTGCGAAATGGCTTGGTAGCTGACGTCGCTGTGCTGGAGCTGCCGTTGGGTGCCTTCCCCGCAGTCAAACAGGACCGCGTCGCCGCCCCGCTTGATAATGAGTGCGCTCATGCCCCGCTCCTTGGTGGGCCAGCTTGCGCCGGTGCCGAGGAACGTGACTTCCATGTTGGTCACAATCGTTGACTTTAGGGGTCCCTTTTAACGACAATGTAGTGCCTGGTGAGGGACTTGTGCGCGTATTCCTCGTGGTGTTCGCGGAGCGTGAAACCATACTCCGTCACTGGTTCCAGGAGATCCATGCTGGGGCTACCGATCACTGCGATTGCGCCCGGTGCGAGGATTTTGGCGAACGCTTCGAATGCCCGGCGATACAAGGAGCCCAGTTCTTCGTGATCCGTGGTGCTCGCTTGCCCATATGGCAAATCCGCAACGATGCCTTCGACTCGGTCCACCAGTTCCGGGGTGTCTCCGATGTCTGCCACGAACAGTGTCGCCTCCAACGGCCCCTCGGGTGTATCGGTGAGGGTTTGGTAGCTGCCTTGGATCATGGTTTCATCCAAGTCGCTGCCCCATGTGTCGTACCGCATCAACGCCGCTTCCAGCAGCAGGCCGCCGGTGCCACAGAACGGGTCGTAGATGCGGCCACCGCCTGGGACTCGGGCCAAGTTGACGAGGCTGGCAGCGCGTCGAGGGTGCAACGTGACGGGGCTGAAATGTTCCCGGGTCGTGACGCGGCGGTCTTCGAAGCGGGTGCGGTTGTTTTCCTGCACGTCGCAAACGGCGGCAATGAGCGGCCCTTCGGTCCAAATCCACAGTTCTTCGTCCGGGTCTGTCAAATCAACGACGTGGCCTTGCTTTGTGAGGTGGGCGCCGATGACGCGGGCAAGATCGGACAAGGAATGGGTCTTTGTGGAGCCAATGCGGTCCGTACGAACCGCAAACGTGCCCTTGGGCTTCCACTGCATTTGGTGCAGCAACGCTTGCGGGCTTCGAGCCGTCGCGACAAGAGTGCCGTGGGCGTGCAGTCCGGCCATTTGCCGAACCGTGTTGGGGTGGCCGAAACTCCACAATTGCGGAGACAACGGCTTGGCCTTGTCGCCGTTCGTAGAGCACAATGCTTGCAATTCCGCTTGCGGAAAGGTAGGGTGTTCGCCGCTGAGGAATGCTACTTGCACATGTTGTCCAGCTACGCCCTGTACTGAAGGCCTTCGTCTGCTTGCGCGGACCAGGATGCCATGATGGATTGGTCCGCGTCGAGGACTCGGCGCATGGCTTGGCTCGTGGTGAGGAGCATCGCTTTGCCGTGGCGGACCTTTTCGAGAACCCCGAGGTTGGCCAGTTTCTTCACGTGGAAGCTTGCAAGTGCGGGGCTCATGTCGAGGGCCGCGCACATGTCTTTCTGGCTCGTCATGGGGTGGTAGTGGACGAATTGTGCAATGCGGCTGGCGCTGTCGCCTCGGACGGCTCCAGCCACTTCCATGTCCGTGGAGCCGACGGTTCCGCCGTTGTGGAAGAAGCATTTCTGGTTGTTCACTTTCCGTTCAGCAACCATGTTGCCCTTCTGCAATTTTTGCAAGTGGTGGCTCACGGTGCCCCAGCCGATGCCCACTTCGCGGGCCAATTCACTTGCGTGGATGCCGGGGTTGCTGCCGATGGCTTCGTAGATTTGTTGCCGAACGGGGTGTTCGAGGAGTTGATCGTCGTTGATGCGGGTGAACCCTGCGATGCCGAGTGGTCCTGCGATGCCCCATTTGCGGAGCACTTGCCACCCGGCCCATGCGCCGGCGGAAGTGGTTGCCCCGACTCCGGTGTAGGTGACGGCTGCGTACGCCTCGAAGGGCATGCCGTCGGGGCGCAGGTTGCTCACAAGGCCCCAGTACGCGGCGTTGATGGCGGCCAAGAGGCTGCCTGTGGCGATGAGCAGTTGTCCAAGCCCGGTTGCGGCGCCGGTGAGGAGGAAGTCGAATGCGCTGCCGACGCTGGTGAGGATGGTGCCAACGAAGCCTGCCGTCCAAAGGAATGCGGTTCCAAGCCCCAGTGCAAGGCCGCTGCCGATGACTGCGAGCCCCTCAATGGTGGCGCCGATGGCTTTTCCAATGGACTGGAACACCGTGCTGAATGCTTTGCCGATGCCGGCTGCGCCTTCACCAATGCTGTTGCCGACCCCTTCCGTTGCGTCCGCTACGTCCTCGAGGATGTCCCCGACGAGGTTGGTGGCGTTGCCTGCGGCCTCTTCGATGCCGTCAACTTCGGAGCCGTTGACTTGGCCGGTCGCTGAGGCGACGAGGAGGATGCAAAGCAGCCAGTGCGCGCGCATTCAATCCAACATCCT
>JBMZMP010000054.1:0-1108 GCA_049619235.1 Thermoplasmatota archaeon | reverse complement strand
GCAATAAAAGGCGATTGGTGATTGGGCTGAACTCAGGAGGCGTTCTTGTCAAAATTGGTCAAGAGTTCGGTTTTGGTCCAAGAGCGTTTTCGCCGTTTTCCAACTCCTCCGGGTTCCCTCGGGGAGATCGCCAAAGGTCTCCACGTACGCTTTCAGGAATGACTTCGTGTTTGGGTCGCTGGGGTAACCGGAGCCGAGTTTGTAGGGAAGCTTTCGTTCCAAACGCCGCGCCAGTTTGGCCATGGCTTCGTCCCGCGCCGTCTTTGCCAAAATGCTCGCCGCTCCCACCACCAAGTAGCAATCATCGGCACCGTGCTCGCTCGTCACAGCTTTTGTGGGGGACACGAGGCGTCCAAAACGAGCCGCATCCACATCGGCCGCGTCCAGGAACCACTTTGTTTCCGGGGAATCTAGGGCCGCGAGAGCTTCCTTGAACATGTCCACCTCGATTTCGTTCAAGGTTTGCCGTTCGCGCCGCGCATCCACGTCCTCCGCGGACAAACTGATGACCACGCTGCGGCAATCTGGGGAGGTTTGAATCAACCGAGCCAAACGTTGACGGCGAGCGGGGGGAATCTTCTTGGAATCCTTCACGTCCCATTCCCGCAACTCCGCCTCGTTGGTGGTGACCACCGCCGCCACCACCAATGGTCCAAGAACTGGCCCTCGGCCTGCTTCGTCGATGCCGCCAAGAGCCACAATTCCTTCAGTGGTGGGTGGTTCAAGGGGTTTGCGAACCTTTTTGGGTTGGGTTGCAGCTTGTTTGCCGTGCGTTGGATTGTGCTTCCGTTGCTAGTGGTCTTTGTCCTCGTGGGGTGCGAGGCTACCGTTAGCCATGGTACATATCGCGCCGAGTGGACGACTAGTGGGCAAGTTTGCAAATTGACTGCGAACGGATACTGCGATTCGGTTATCCCCAATGCTACTGTGGTTTTCGAGGATGCGGACAACGGAACTCGGCTGGAGACAACGACTGGGCCAGGGGGGCGCTTTGACATGCCCAGCACCGACGGGCCCCAACACGTATTCTTGCAAAGAGTTGGATTCCACGACACGCGATTTACCTTGGAGTACGGGGACAGCATGCTGCTCGGGATGGAGGCGAAGA
>JBMZMP010000053.1:0-9366 GCA_049619235.1 Thermoplasmatota archaeon | reverse complement strand
GTTGGCTTGTTGATGATTTTGGCCGTGGTGCCTGTCGCCGGGTCCGGTGGCCCGGACCAAGTGTATTCAACGGCACCCTTCACGTTCACTCCCGGCCCGAGCACCATGGACACATGCCATTCCAATGCAGCCTGTACCCCCGGGTCGTCGGATTTGATGGCGTTCCACAACGATGAATCCGGGCCCGTATCCATCTGGGCCGTGAATGCCGCAACCGGGGACGTGGACTACTGGCAATGCATTGACCCCGGCCTCTATTCTGGAACCGGAGGACCTGCCCAAGGAAGTACTGCGGGTGATTGGCCACCGCAAACTGGTGGGGGTACATATCTAGGCGATTTGTACCATCAAGGACAAACGTATTCGTATGAGTGGTATGATGGATGTTATGAACCATGTACGGAGATTTTGCCAGGCGTTCCCAATCCATTGTGCATCCTTCTGACTCCGTTCAAAGAAGATTTCCCATGAAATGGTCCCTAACCCTTCTTTCTTTCCTTCTTTTGACGCAAGGCGGGGGCGCGTTTCAGTTGGACGCTCCGCATCAAATTTCCATGTCATGGGATGAATCGTTTCTTTCATTGACCGAACGAGTCAATGGTGGAAAACGAACCACCGATGGTTTGGGTGGAGCATTGGTCGACCACATCGAACCAGAACGGCCGGAGCAATATTTTCGCGGCAGCGAAACTCGGTTTTGGTCAGAAACGCTTGCGGGTGTTCAGACATTCTACGTTGAAACCGCGACCGGGGTATTGGCCTTGGGGCAATTCCAACCCCACGCGGTTGGCAATACAATTTACGGCGGGCAAATCCGAGCGCTCAACTCGCCTGATACGCCCGTGGTGTATACCATGAACGAAACCGGAAAATGGAATGTTTATTTCACCAACAAAACCCTAGGATATGCCCCGATTTGGGTCGGAACATATCAGGGCGTGGGGCACTTCCCGCCCAAGTTCGATCTCTATCAATCGAATCAGGTGGAATTGGTTTGGCAACAACAGTCTGCGTCTGGCATTCAACTTTCCTTTATTGACCCTGCGTCGCTTGCTGTGCGTGAAATCCAGTCCAGCAAAAGTCCCGTTCAATTGAATCCTCTTGGTGAGTGGGTTGTTTTCGGGGGCCAATCCAATTACGAGTTTTATGATGCGTCCACCTTTGATTCCATTGAAGTTGAGACGTTCGGGGAACGGTTTGGCGCGCATATCAAATCCACAGAATGGTCCGGCTATTCGACCTGGACCCTTGAAGGGGGCGTTCTGCGCACAATGTTGCACGTGGGGGCGAACAATTTTTCGATTGGGTCCAAAGAAATCATTGGGGTGACCTCGTACGGAGTCATGTTGCAAAATGCAACCTCGAATGGGAGCGTGTTCCAATTGGACGTTGGGCCCTTTGCTGTGGCGGGGCCGGTTGCGTTTATGGAGCCGATTGAAGCCACGACGACGCGCACCGCCATCACGTTCCAGGACAACAGCACTGGCATCACGCCCATTACGCAATTTGAATGGAACCTCGATGGCATCCAAAAAACGGGTGAAGCCGTACAACATACGTTCACCGCCCCCGGCCTAAGAGAATTCAGCCACTCTGTCACGGATGATGCGGGCCGGGAATCCACCATTCGGGGTGTCGTTGAAGTCACTCAGGTTGGCCCAACCGCGTGTCAAGCTTTCGTGAAAACCACGATTCAACTTGACGAAATCCTCGAGTACAGCGACTGCAGTTCTCACGCGGAAGCTAGCCGGGGCGCGCAAATCAATGGGCGAACCTGGAATTTTGGGGATTCGTCATCCAGTTCCTTGGCGTCCGGCACGCATCAATTCCAAGCCACCGGAAACTATGCGGTTGCCCTAACGGTCACGGATGAACAAGGCGTGCAAGACGCTACGACAACGACAATCACGGTTGTCCCTGTGCCAAATCAGGCGCCGACTGTTTCCTTCACGGCGTCCCCTGTGAATGCAGTTCATGGCCAAGAAAGCGTGTTCACGGCGACGGCAACGGATGAGGGGTCAGTGTCGTACAAGTGGTTCGTGGATGGCGTGCAGCGGGGGACCAGTTCGACTCTGACTCGCGCTTTGGCGCCGGGTGACCACGTGGTTCGGGTCGTTGTTCAGGACGTAGAGGGCTTGGAGGCTGAAGCTTCAAAGACGGTCACGGTTGCGCCTCGTGCCAAGGCCATTGTTACCGTTCCAAGCAGGATTGAGTTTGAAACGGGGTCTGTTTCGTTTGAGGCGTCAATTAAAAATCCGAACCCGGTGGATGTGGCGTACCGCGTTGAAATTTCGGGGTTGCCTGTGGGTTGGGATGCCGCGGGTTTTGACTTGGAAGTTGCTTCCGGGGAGACTCGTGAGGCAATGGTGACTGTGGATGCGGGGACGCAGGCAGATCGATTGGTGAAGGTGTCTGTTGCGGACGGGGTGGTGACTGCTGAGGTTGAGGTGTTGTTTTCGTGGTTGGAGCCCGCTGTGTCATCCTCCAGTTCGTCGTCTACCAGTTCGTCCTCGAGTTCCAGTCAATCAGTTCACGCAACCACCGAATCCAAAGACTCGTCTGCCGCATTCATGTTCGGGCCGCTGCTCGTTGCGCTGGCACTGGTCCAATTGAAGAGGCGCAAGCTCCAGTAGGTCAGCCTTGGACCGTTCGTGACACCGGCCACTAAGTTCAAGTGGGCGCAGGGCAACTTTTGATTGTGAAATGGATTGCCTTCACCCTTCTGCTGGTGCCCGCCTTTGCCGGATGCCTCACCGGACTCCTTGACGGCGACAGCGTTTCGCCAAAAGACCTCATCACGGATCAAAAGTCCAAGTGGGTCATTGAAATCGACTACGTGCAAGGCCACCGTCCCAGCCAAGACGCCATCGACCTCCTGAAGAGCCGCATGAACGCCCTCGTGCACAAGGACTCCATCCAAGTCATCGTGGACGACGTCATTCCTTCGCAGAAACAAGGGCTCAAAGTGTCCGACTTTGAACGCTTGAAGGACGCGCACAAAGACCAATCCAACTCCGACGACACCGTGGTCACCTACGTGTTGTACGTGGACGGCGGCAGCGCAAGCGACACGGACGAAGGGAAAGTTCTCGGCCTCGCATACAGCCACAACACCGTGGTGATGTTCGATGAAACCATCAACAACGCCGCAAACCTCCGGTTCAGTGCGACGGAAATCGAACGCGCCGTGCTCGTGCATGAATTCGGTCACATCCTCGGCCTCGTCAACAACGGCATCCCCATGAAGACGCCGCACGAACACAGTACGGAGAAGAAGCACAGCGACAACCCCAACAGTGTCATGACCCCGGCCGTGGAAACCACCACCAACCTGTTCAACATCATCGGCGGGTTGCCCACCGCGTTCGACGCGGACGACAAGGCGGACATCTGCGCGTTTGGCGGGAAATGTTAGGCGACCGGGCCGGGAGCCATGGATTGCACGCGCGCCTCGTGTTTCGCAGATAGTGCCTCAGCTTCCTTGCGAGAGATCTTGAACTCACGGCGGAGGGCATCCATGGTCGCGGTGTTGGCGGCCGGGTTCCTTTCTAGATGGAGGCGGAATTCGACGAAGTTCTGCCTTCGTTGCAGTTCGCCGCGGCCCGCAGCCACGCCCATGTATCCGGCAATGGCTAGGATGATGACAAGGAACGCAAAGAGGAAGCCTTCCGGCGTAAATTGGGGGTCCAGTGCGTACGGTACCAAGCTCACTCCGAGGAACCCGATGGCCAAGCCTGTCAGTCCCGTTAGGGGCAGAAGCGTCCGTTTGATGCCGCGGGGCAGGGAGAATACATCGTACCGAATCATGGCGATGATGATGACCAATGGGCGAAAGAATTGGCTGGGCGCTTCCCGAAGTTGTGCGAAGAGGACTCCTTTCGCAGGCGAGTTCGCGCCCTCGGCAATCAAGATGGGGATGGTCACGGCCAGGGTCAATGCAAAAGGTGAGAGTAGGGCCCAGTCGCCGCCTCGTTTGCCGGCTTCCCGAAGCGTGGATGCGGTTGCGACGAACAACAGCCAAACCAGCAAAATGGCCAAGCCCCGGTCAAAGATGATTTGCAGGATCAATGCATCAAGCGGTCGGCTCGCAAACACGGGGTCCAAGTCGCCGCGAAGGAGAGCGCGGGTGAAGGCGTAGGCCTCCATGATTTGTGTCATGGCGGCAGGTGGCAACAACGCCGTCGAAAAAAGGAGGCTTTGGCTTCGAAGTGGGCCTTTGGGGAGCGCGCGAATCTTGGGCAATGCATGGAAGGCAAATGCCAGGACAATGGCCGCCCATGCCAAGTTGTGGCCACCCACGTGCACCCAAGACTCGATGCGTGGCGGCGCGGCCACAAACGGCCAATACGCCGCGGTCCAGAGGAGCATTGCTCCAATGTGCCATCGATGTACCTTGGGGGACACCTCATTCGGGATGAGGAGGAACGCGTAGGCGATGTTCATCAGGATGAGTGTGTCAATCCACTGCAACGCATCCCGCGTGATGACCGGGGACGTGAAGAAGGAAAGTTGGCTGAAGACTTCCAACGCGTTCAGCGTGAGGATGGTGGCAATGACGATGCGAAGACGCGCCCAAGGGCGGTGCACCAACAAAATGGTTGCAATTCCTATTTGGAATAGGATGGTGAGGACTAGAAACAAGTCTCGAGGTGACAGCAACACTCCGCCACCGGGCTCAAACTTTTAGGCTTTCAGCACCGAAATCCGGTCCGCTAAACGCCCGGAACGTCGCCCCACATGAGTTTGTGAATTTGGATACCCACGTGCACGCGTAGGCCGTCTTCCATGACCCACTCGGTGAGTTGCTTGGGTTCTACGCCGCCCACTGGATTGAAGAACACGGGGCATGGAATGCGGCCTTCAAACTGCGCCAGGATGCCTTTGGCGTAGTCGTAATCGATGCGGTCGTTGATGACGAACTTGAGTTGGTCCGGGGCGCGCAAGTCGAAGATTTTCTCCGGCGTGTTTTGGTCATCCATTTTGCTGCTGGGGCATTTGATGTCCATGCTGATGCAGATTTGTTCCCGGGCCGCGTAGGTGTTGGCGTGTCCGAAGTCCATGTTGCCTGCGGTTTCGATCAGGGTGTGGTAGCCGCCTGCAACGAGCCGGTCCACGAGGTCCCACGCGTCCTTTTGCAGGAGGGGTTCACCGCCGGTGAAGCAGACGTTCTTCGTGGGTTGGGCTTGAACGAATTCCATCACTTCGTCAATGGTTTTGGTTTCCCCGCCCGTGAACGTGTACTCCGCGTCGCACCAACTGCAGCGCAAGTGGCAACCCGTGGTTCGGACGAAGGTAGTGGGGATGCCGCTGTGGCGCCCTTCGCCTTGGATGGAGTAGAACAGTTCCGTGATTCTCATGCTTCCTCCACGACTTCATTGGCCGGCCATTTGAGAAGCAACTTGGCAAGGACTGGAAGCCCAAAGAGACAGAATGTAACGGTGAGGCTGACCGCGTCGGGGATGTGGAAATGCCACAGAACGTCAATGATGAGTTTCGCGCCGACGTAGGTGATGGCCAGGAAGGCCATGTGTTCCAGGATGGGGAGCCAGTTCATCACGCGGGCCATGTAGACGGCGGCGATGCGCAGGAACAGGATTCCGATGCCGCTGCTGATGAAAATGAGGTAGATGTTCTCGGTGAACCCGACGGCCACGACCACTTGGTCGACGGCGAAGGCGAGGTCCATGAGTTCCACTTGGATGATGACTGCCCACAAGAGGGGGACGCCGAGTCGGACGAGGAATTGGCCGTGGAATTTTTCCTCGTCCTGTTCCTCATGCCCTTGCGCTTTCCACACGTTGTAGAAATGCTTCACCGAAATGAGGATGAGGTACGCTCCACCGGCGACGCGAATCCAGTCGTGGGCAATGAGAACCGCGGCAAAGAACACCGCCGTAAATCGGAGCGCGTAGGCACCCACCAATCCATAGGTGAGGGCTTTCTTGCGGTCCTTTTCGGGCAGTTTGCGGACCATGGCAGCCAGTACGGCTGCGTTGTCGAAACTGAGAACCGCTTCCAGTAGCAGGAGGGCAAAAATGATGCCCACGTAGCTCCAAATTTCCGCCATCATGCGTATCGAATGGGGTCCTCGTACCCGGCGTCAGAGAAGCCCTTCAAGCGAAGGGTGCAGGATTCGCACGTGCCGCACGCGGCGTCGCCGCCTCGGTAGCAAGACCACGTGAGGTGGAGTGGGGCGCCCAGTTCCATGCCGGTGCGGGCAATGTCCGCTTTGGTCATGTGCAGGAGGGGCGTGAGGAGTCGGGGGCCTTCGCCTTCGACGCCTTGTTTCGTAGCCAAGTCCGCGACGGTTTGGAACGCGGCGATGTATTCGGGGCGACAGTCGGGGTAGCCACTGTAGTCCATGGCGTTGACGCCGAGGAAAATCGCTTCCGCGCCCACCACTTCCGCGTAACCAAGGGCGAAACTGATGAAGACCGTGTTGCGGGCGGGAACGTACGTGTTTGGGATTTCGTCGCCAATGGCCTCGCCTGCGTCGTGCACGTCCATGGAGTCGTCCGTGAGGCTGCTGCCGCCGAGTTGGCCAATGGGGATCTTCAGGACCTCGTGCCGCACGATGCCCATTGCTTTTGCAACGGCGCGCGCGCATTGCAGTTCCTTGTCGTGCCTTTGGCCGTAGTCAAAACTGAGGGCGTACAATTCGTACTCTTTGCCGGCGATGGCAGCCACCGTGGTGCTGTCCAATCCACCGCTTAGTAACACAACGGCCCTCTTCACAACTCGGCCACTGGACCGGGGTTGAAAAACACCCCCACGGCTAAGTGGCAATTCGTGCTGCCGCCATCGTGGAAGCCCCGGATGTCCAAAACTACGATGCGCCCCGCCCATACAAGCTGAGCCGCGTCGGCGTTCGACACGTGAAGAAACTGGTCAAGGTGCACCGCCCCGGGCAAGACGCCCACGACGTCACCGCAGTCTTTGACTTGTTCGTCGATTTGCCAGCGACCCAGAAAGGGACGCACATGAGCCGGAACCTGGAGGCCTTGGCGGACGTGTTGGACGAAGAAATCGTGGACCGAGAAGCCCGCAGTTTGGAGAACCTCTGTGCTCGCCTAGTGGAGCGACTCCTGGAGAAACACGACTACGCAGAAACGGCGCAAGTGATCGCCCGCGGGGACTTCTTCTTGAACCGCAAGAACCCCGGCGGCAAAGACACCTTGGAGTCCTACGGCATCCGTGCGTGCGCAGAAGCGGTCCGTGGCCAACCGGTGCGCCGTCGCCTCGGCGTGGAAGTCATTGGAGCCACCGCTTGCCCGTGCGCCATGGAAACGGCTCGTGCCAAATTCTCCGAAAAAGGCATTGACATCCCAGAAGACGTTCCGTTCATCACGCACAACCAACGCAACATCGTCACCCTTGACCTGGAATTGCCCGCAGAAAGCGACGTGGATGCAAAGGAACTGGTAGACCTCGTGGAAGCCAGCCTCAGCGCCCCCACGCATGGCCTTCTCAAGCGCGGCGACGAAGGGGACTTGGTGATCCAATCCCATCACAATCCAAAATTCGTGGAAGACGTGGTGCGGGAAGTGCTGCACAAAGTTGCGGCCCTCGAGTTCCCGGCACACCACACCGTGTTTTGC
Source organism: Thermoplasmatota archaeon (assembly GCA_049619235.1). Classification (GTDB taxonomy): domain Archaea; phylum Thermoplasmatota; class E2; order JACPAO01; family JAHFTW01; genus JBMZMP01. The sequence goes on along the minus strand of JBMZMP010000053.1, from coordinate 1,768 downwards.
AGCAGCGAAGCGGAGGAATCCATCCACAAGCACAACGCGTTCGCCGAACGAACCACCACCTTCGGCGAAATCGAGAACTAGCCCATGGCAAAATTCACGGTGTTTCTGGACCGGGACGGGGTGTTCAATGTCCTCAAGTTGCCGGGCATTCGATACGTGCGGGACTTGGAGTGGTTGCCTGGTGCAAAGGAGGCGTTTGCGAAACTGAACCGCGGGGATGTGCAGACGGCGCTTTGCACGAACCAACCCACGGTGGGGCTTCTGCTTTCAACGCCTGGAATGATTCACCGCGTCAACGGCCACCTCAAGGCCGAACTGGAAGCCGCGGGTGGCGAGTTGCCGGTGGTGGAGGCGGCGTTTTCCCCCACTTGGTTCCCACACCGTCGCCGCAAACCCCGCCCCGGGATGCTAGAGGACGCTGCGGCGAAGTTGGGCCACGTGGACAAGTCCCGCGCGGTCATGATTGGAGACACCATCAAGGACCTGCAAGCGGCCACCGCCTTTGGAATCCCCGGCATCCTGCTCGCCACGACGTACACGGAGGAGCAGCTCCGCGCCAAGGCCGAAGCCAAGGGCGTTGTGCCGGAGGCGATCCTTCCCGGGCTGCCGGAAGCGGTGGAATGGGTACTGAAGCAACTTTGAACCCGGGCGCGCATCCCTCCTTGTGTCCCGCCTCGACAACGACCTCTTCTTCGACGGCCGCATCGTCCATGTGACTCGCGAAGAACACGCCGGGGAGCAGTTCTTCTTGGAACCAGCGGAAGATCAATGGCGTTGGTGGGAGAAAATTTTGCAGCGGGAATGGCGACTGGCCATGTTCTTCTTCGGGTTTGGATTCCTGACGGTCTTTGTCAACCAAATGCCCATCCACTTGCAAATCGTCCTTGGCGCACCCATCTTCGAAGAGATGTTCAAGTTCGGATTCGCACTACTCTTGGTGTTCTGGGTGCCCTGGGGCGCCATCCGCATCCCATTGGCGTTGGCCATCGGCGCCGGGTTCGGGGTGCTGGAGCATTATGTCACCTACGCCGCGGAGAGTGACTTCGGCTACTTTTGGCGCGTCGCATTCCACAGCCTCAGCACGGGAACAAGCATGATTTTCTACCAACTCATGCGCAACGAAGACCGCCTCACGTGGCCCGTGGCCATGGCCCCAAGCATCCTCATTCACTACATCAACAACACTGGGGCCGTGCTGTTTTTGATCCTCGCCCCGAACTGGTCCGGCGTGGAATGGTTCAGCGTCGCCAACATTGCAGCGCTTGGTGTCCTCGCGGTGCTTGGTTTGTCCCTTCGGCGTCCCGCCCGGGCTGCCATTTGGGGGCTCACTCGTCAGTTGTGGGCAAAAGCTCTGCAATCCGAGCATCAAACGCTCGCCAAACTTGGTTCACTTGCACCTGCACCAATGCATAGGCCAGAAGTCGCAGAGCCATGGGAAGAATGAGCGCCGCCAAGAACACGGGCGCTGCGGCGCCAATGGCCTCGAGGGTTGCGTCGGCGACCTCGTCATCGCTCAGGTTGGCATCTGTATCCGGCATGTTCACCAGCAGCACCGCGTAGGCGCCAAACAACAACATGACACCAAGCACCATGGCCCCAATGGTCATGGAGATGACGGCGCCGGGGGAAATGGTGCGGGCGAAGCCCATGCGTTGGCGCACGTGCTTGAGGTTCGAGACGAAAATCCATTCGTACACGAAAATGAGTGGCCGCAGCACCACGTGGCCGTACAGCAACCAAATGAAGCCGGTTTCCTTGCGGTCCTCTT
>JBMZMP010000052.1:0-9405 GCA_049619235.1 Thermoplasmatota archaeon | reverse complement strand
GCACCAGCTCCTACTTGTCCGGGGAACAATCCGCCAAGAACCAGCAAATGCTCGAACACGCCTGGGACCTGGACTTCATCGCAGTCACAAACGAGAAAGAAGCACTTCTTCTCGAACAAACCCTCATCAAGCGATTGCGGCCACGGTACAACGTCCGGCTCACGGACGGCCGCAACTACCCCTACATCAAACTCACTGGCGGAGCCTACCCCCGCCTGATCAAAGTCCACCAGTACACGGACGACGGCGGCACCTACTTCGGCCCCTTCCCGGACGGCTACGGGGCGTACCACGTGATGAATGCCCTACACGACATTTTCCCGCTGCGCCGATGCAAAACCGTCCCCAAGCACAAATGCCTCTACTACGACATCGGCAAATGCATCGCCCCCTGCATTGACGCCTGCACAGACCAAGAATACGACGATTTGGTACAGGAAGTGCGCAACCTGCTGCGAGGCAAATCCAAGAACCTCCTGCGGTCCCTGGAGCAAAAAGTCGAGGCGGCCGCCCTGGAGAAGCGCTTCGAAGACGCCGGCCGGCTGCGCGATCAACTCATGGGACTCCGAGGCGTCTTGGAACGGCAGCACATGCTCACGGACAAGCTGCAAGACCGCGACATCGTTGCGATGGCTGCGCAAGGGGAAACCGCCGTGGTTTCCATCCTGCACCAGCGCGACGGGAAAATCACGGGCCAAAGCCCCTTCACCCTCCACTTGCCCCACGAGACCAACGCCCTGCAAGAATTCCTACTTGGACACTACGCCGATCGCGTCGTCCCCCGGCACGTTACGGTGGACCTAGCAGCCGAAGAAGGGCAAGCCTTGGAATTGGAACTTCGGCTCCTCGCGGGCCGACCCATCACAGTGGAAACCCCGCAGAAAGGAGAAAAAATGCGTTGGCTCGAAGTGGCGAAAACCAACGCAAACCTCCGCCTCCAAGAAGAAACCATCAAGGCCGCCAAGCGCGGCATGGGTGCCGTGGAGGCACTGCAAACCGCACTCGGTTTGCCTGAACCCCCCCGCGTCCTGGAAGGCTTCGACATCAGCCACCACGCCGGCCACCACACCCGAGCCGCCATGGTTCGATTCGTGGACGGCGAACCAGACAAAGCCGGGTACCGCACCTTCGCCATGCAAACCGTTGGAGAAACCGCCGTCGCAGCGGGAACCGCAGAGGCAAGTCGTGGAAAAGGCCGGGAAGTGGACGATTTTGCAAGCATCCACGAAGCGGTCGCCCGCCGGGTCCGAGGGCTCATCGAACGAGGCGACCCACTCCCAGACCTATTCGTTATCGACGGTGGCAAAGGGCAACTGGACGCGGCCCGAAAAGCCATCCAAGCCGCAGGAATCGCCACGCCCGTTTGCAGTCTCGCAAAGCGCGAAGAAGAAGTGTTCTTGCCAGGGAAACTGCAACCCATCACATTGCCTCGCAACCACGCAGGATTGCAATTGCTGCAACGAGTCAGGGACGAAAGCCACCGATTCGGCATCTTACAAGTGCGGCAAAAAGCAGCCACGGCGGTCCGAGCAAGTCCGCTGGATCACGTGCGGGGCATTGGTGCAAAGAAACGCGCCTTGTTGGTGCAAAGCTTCGGCGGCCTGGACGGCCTGCGGAGCGCAACGGAGGAAGATTTGGAAAAGGTACCCGGGGTGACCGGGGCCATGGCCAAGGACATCGTCGCGGCCATGCAGTTGTGAGTGCGTCGCCGTGCTTACAGAACCACTTTCTCGTCGGGCTCGGCCTCTTCGGTGAGACGTGCAAGTTCTTCTTGCAAGGCCTTCGTGTCCGGGATGTCGCCTAGGATGTCCTTGGCGGTGCCGACGATTTTCTCCAAGCCTTTGATGTCCGCTGCAACGTAGGAAGGCGATTCGTTTGCGCCACCCACTGCGCTGGCGGCGCCCTTGATGAGGCCAGTCAATTCGAATGGCAGGACAATCTTCGTGGCTTCCGTGGCGCCCAGTTTCCCAAGTGCTTCCAAGTTGAGAACGGAGAGCGCTTTCTGGTCCAGTGTGCTGGCGCCGAGGCTGAGGATGCGCAAACCCTGCGCTTGCCCTTGCGTGCGGAGAATCTCCGCCTTCCGAGCACCTTCTGCCTCCAAGATGCGCGCTTGGCGAACACCTTCAGCTGCGAGAATTGCGGAGCGCTTTTGCCCCTCTGCTTCGAGGATGCTGGCCTGCTTCTGGCCGTCCGCCCGGAGGATGGCGGCGCGGCGTTCACGTTCTGCACTGGTTTGCTCCTCCATGGCGCTCTTGACGCGGTCCACGGGGTCCACTTCGCGGATTTCGACGCCCTCCACGCGCACACCCCAAGCATCGGTTTGTTTGTCTAGGATGTCTTGCAGGCGGCTGTTGATGCGTTCCCGTTGGTTGAGGATTTCATCCAAGTCCATGTCGCCCATGACGCTCCGAAGCGTGGTTTGGGCCAGGGCAACGGTTGCGATGCGGAACTCGCTCACTTCGAAGTAGGCCTTCTCCGGGTCCATGACGCGGGCGTAGATGAGCGCATCCACGTTCGTGGGGGAGTTGTCCTTGGTGATGACCTCTTGACGAGGCACGTCCATCACTTGCGTCCGCATGTCCATGCGGATCACGCGGGAACCGAACGGAATCACGAAATTGAGACCTGTATTCAGCTTCCCACGGTACTTTCCGAGGAAGATGTACAAGCCCTGTTCGTAGGGTTGCACGATGCGCAGTCCAGATGCAAGCAGGATGATAAACAGGCCGACGAGAACGCCGCCCACAATGAGCCATTCAACTACCATTCAAGTGTCTCCAATCAATTCAAGTTCAAGAGTGAGGCCATCCACTGCGACAACGCGCACCTTTTGGCCAGGGGAAAAGTCGCCGTGGAATCGAAATTCCTGGCCTTCGATGCGCACACGGTTTTGGTCCGTGATCTTGCCCACATGGCCTGGAAGCGAGTCGTTGGTGAGGGTGATGGGTTGGTCCCCGGGGGGAGCCCATTTCTTGTACGCGTAGATGGTCAAAACCGTCCCAAGACCACCAAAGGCCGGGATGGCCAGGGCAGCACCCCAGCCAAACAGGAACCCGGGCCAAATGAGGCCCAAGATGCCAAGCCCAATGAGGACCGTGGCCGGGATTGCCAAAAAGAATCCGGGACTCAGTGTTTCGGCAACAAGAAAAGCAAGTCCGAGGACCAAGCAAGCAATGGCAATCCAAAGTTCGTACATCTGCAAGAAACCATGAGTGACGGACCCTGTTAAGGCTGTTGCATTGGTTGGCCGAAAGGAAAGCCAACGGGTGCTCGTGTGCCTTCAAATACGCCGTTTTTTTGTGCCACTTGATGGGACATGCTTCAAACGCCACAGGCGCCCTCGTGATTGTTTTGGCTGCAATTTTGCTTGCAGGTGGCGCCGGCGCCCTGACCTATGGAGTCATGGACCGCGACGCGGCATCCGAACATTTCGTTCGAGACCAAGACCGGGAAGAATTTGACGAACAAGCCATCACCGGCGGAACCGTCGCCATCGTAGGCGGAACCGGCCTCGCCATCGTGGGGCTTGTGCTGGTTGGCCAAGCCGCTAGACACAAGGAAAAAATCAACACGGGCTTCGTGGTGACTCGCCGCACCTTTGGCGCGATTTTCCTCATTCTCGGAATCATTCTCTTTCTTGGGGGCATGTCCGGATTGCTGGTCGGCCAAGAAATGGAAGCCGAAAACCGGGACGGGTTCACCTATGACGACGACCAAGGGCAAGAGAACATCGCGCTTGCCGCCGCTGGAGCCGCCGCGCTTGGATTCTCCGTGCCGCTCGTTCTCGCCAGCGTCATCATGCTCATCAAGCGCGACGAACTCGACGCAACCACGGCAGGCTCCATCGTGACTTCCGGAACGGGTGACGCCACCGAGCCGTCCGCCGCAGCTTCAGCAGCAAAAACCGCCGCGAAGACTCGCCCCGCGCCTGCGTACGTGGAAACCAGTCCAAACCGCATGGCGCTCTACGTGTTTGCGGGCTTCTTTGGCTTGGCCGTCATCGTCGGCATCGCGTTCCTTGCAATGGGCGGAGGAAACGGCGGGGCATTCTTCGACGACCCTGTCTCCGAAACCACAGTGTACCACCACAACATGACCAACACGGGGAACCTGCCGCCACTTGGCACCATTGGATCTGCGTGGGAGGAAACCTTCGTGGCACATGAGCGAGTGACGGAAATTGCCATCACCTTCGAGAAATCCACCACGGTTTCCATGCGCTACACCCTCGAAATGCAAGTGGATGGCGTTTGGGAGGAGCTAGCCACGCGCACCGGCACTGCATTGCAAAACAGCCTCACGGCCAGTGGTGCCTTCGGTGGAGAAACGCTCCGTTTCCGAGTGGAACCCGACAGTTCCTACGTGCAAAGCTCGGAGTTGAAAGCGACCGTCTTCGAATCTTCGTAATCGATTGCCTACAACTGGAAGTGGCGCGCAATTTCCGGCATCAGCGCCGCAATGTCCACTCTGGTTTGCTCGGTTGTGTCCCGGACGCGGACGGTCACTTTGCCGTCTTCGCTGGTCTCCGCATCCACGGTGATGCAAAGCGGAGTCCCCACTTCGTCTTGGCGGGCATAGCGCCGCCCGATGTTGCCGCTGGCATCGAAGTCTGTGATGACGCCACTGATCTTCAAGCCCGCTTCGATCATGCGAGCAGACTCCACTTGTTGCCCGGTGAGTGGCAGAATGGCTACCTGGATGGGTGACACGTGTGGCGAGATGCGCATGCGAGTGTATTCTTCGCCGTTTTTCTCCGTTTGTTCATGGGCGTGTTCCCAGAGCGCGTAGAGGATGCGGTCCACACCAAAGGATGGTTCGATGACGCGGGGAATGATGCGGCGCCCTGTGACTTTCCATTCGCCGTCGATGATTTGGTACCCTTCCGCGGGAATGGTGACGCCGTCCAATTCAAGGTCTTCCGTGGCGGCAACCGCCTTCTTTGGCCCGTTGATGACCAATTCGTCTTGCAGCCAAGCCGCGTCGAACTCTTTGTGCTCGCCAAGCATGGCCACTTGCTGATCAAACACGGCTTCGAGTTTGGCCGCCATGTCCTTTGCTTCTGCTTTGAAGGTGCGGCCTAGGACGCCCATCACCGGGACGAACTTTCGGGCCTGGAACGCGTGGGGTTCCGGGAGGTCCACGATGACTTGGAAGTCTCCAATCTTGGTGCTGTGCTCTGCGTGTTGCTGCAAGTCGTAGCATCCGCGGTCAGCGATGCCGACGCATTCCACCCAGCCGTACCGTTCACTGTGGAACTCGGCATCCCAGCAGTCTTGGGCGTAGTGTGCCATTTCGGTGGGCAGGTGTTGGCGGAACCGGAGCTTGTCCGGATTCATGCCCGCTTTGTGGAGGAAGTCTTGGGTGAGCGCGATGAAGTACGCGAGGCTTTGGTTGGCAACCACGTGGTCCTCCACGGCTTGTCGGAAGGTCATCTCGATGGCCGTTTCCGTGGCGTGCGGGACAAAGACGGCGGTCTTCTCGGCGATTTCTTCGAACGCGGGGAATGGTGCGCTGGTGTCTTCGAAGAACACTTCCGCTTCCATCATGTTGAATTCGCGGAGCCGCAGCATGCCTTGGCGGGGGCTGATTTCGTTGCGGTTGCTACCGCCCACTTGGGTGCCGCCGAAGGGAAGTTTGCCTCGGAAGTAGCGAAGCAGGTGAGGGAAATCCGTGAAGATCCCCTGCGCCGTTTCGGGGCGGAGGTAACCAACCCTTTCGCTGCCAGGGCCGATTTCCGTGGCGTTCATCAAATTGAGCGGGGCTGCCGCGGTGAACGTGGTGTCCTTGCAAATGGGGCACGTGGCGCCGAGTGCTTTGATTTGGGCGTCGATCTCCTCGGCGCTCAGAGCGTCGGCGGTGCCTTCGTAGCCGGCGCCCTCCACGAGGTGATCTGCACGGGTGGGGTGGCCGTTGCTGCACTTGACGACGAGGTCGGTGAATTCATCCACGTGGCCGCTCGCCTTGAGGACGTCGTGGGGGGTGACGCGGGGGCAGGAGATTTCGGCCATGGGGACCGCGCTGAGGTTGCAAAACACGTGCCGCCATAGGTCTTCAAACCGTTTTTTCATGGATTGACCAAGCGGTCCGTAGTCGAAGAAGCCGGCTGCGCCTCCGTACACTTCGTAGCTTGGCCACAGGAATCCACGGCGTTTTGCCAGGTCCATTACGGCGTCGGTCTTGTCCATGGCGCGGCCACTCGGAGGCGGTATAAAAAAAGGGGGAGGTCAAGAAGCGGGTTGGAATCAATTGCGGAATTTGTGACATCACACACTCGTCGCCTTCCGCAGGACCATCGACTATGACCTTGCAAGTTGCAAATCCAATTCTCGAAGAATCTTGGTCTGAATTTTGGCCTTGTTTTTCGCTGGCAAGGTTCCCTGCGTGGCACTATACTCGTCGGTCACTCGAACCCTGATGCCGCCGTCCTTTTGTTCCATTTCGATGGTCAACATGGCCCCCTCTTTGTAGTACCAGCCATGCGCGTTGAACCACATCAAGCCAGATTCGTTGTCACTTGAGAGATACGAATAACGACTGGCTGAGATTGCCCGCCGCGCTGCACGAAACACGGTCTCCAAGTTGGCCGCGTACCATATCCAGGGGTCCGAATTTTGCTGGGGCCTCGCGTCGCGCACTGGTTTCTTTTTCGGCCAAATGAAGCCGTTGAGCAAGACCCAAGCAGGAAAGAGCGCATTTTGATGCCTCCCTCGCAATCGACCAATGGACACGTGCTAGCAACACACGCGGCCATATTTCATTGCTTCTGCAGGCACCCGAAATTCTGCGCGGCTGACGCGACAGGGGCGCTCGGATCGCTTGGCTTGCGAGAAGGGTAGGATGTCGAAAATGCACGCGGCAGGATTTGAACCTGCGAAGCGCTAAGCCTCGGATCTTAAGTCCGATCCCGTTGGCCACTTGGGTACGCGTGCGGGGTGGAGGGTGGTCGGGGCTCAGAAGAGGTATGTGCGGCCGAAGTTGTACAATCCGAGCCCAAGAAGCCCCGTTAACAGGACGGGCAAGGGGTAGCGAATCACCGCAATCCAGTACTTGCTCCAATCCAAGCCGTTCTTGGTGCCGACCACCATTTCCTTGAGGGTGTCAGGTCGAACCCAGCCCACGTACAGGGTCAAGACGAGGCCACCGAGCAACAACAGAATGTTGTTGATGATGTCGTCCATGAACGTGAAGAAGTTGGTGCTGATGGCGCTTGGAATGCCAAGGATGTACACGGGCAGGCCCACCAAGAGGACGGCGCGGGTGCGCCCCCAGTTCGTGCGGTCAATCACCGTACTCACGGGCACTTCCAGCAAGCTGAGCGCGCTGCTGAGGGCTGCGAAGCTGAGCATGAGGAAGAAGGAGACGCCGAAGATGATGCCGAGGGCGCCGCCGATGGCCGCAAACGCGCTTGGCAGGACGATGAACAATCCGCCGACACTGCTTGGGCCGGAGATGAGATCGTCTAGGCCGAATGCGAAGAGGATTGGGAACACCATGAAACCGGCCAGCAAGGCGACGCCGGTGTCTGCGAGGCCGATGGTGAGGCCGGTGGTTTGCAGGTTCACGTCGCGGCTCATGTAGGAACTGTACGTGAGCATGGTTCCGATGCCGAGCCCGACGCTGAAGAATGTCTGCCCGGCGGCGTTGTTCATGAGTTCACTGAATTGGTCGAAGGACTCGAACTTGAACGCGCTCGCCTCCGCCTTGAAAATGTAGAATTCCCGTCCCGCGTGTGCGCCTTCGAGCACGTTGCCGTAAATGACGAGCGCGACGATGCTCAGGAACAGGATGGGCATCATGATGAGGTTGGCTTTTTCGATGCCGGGGCCCACGCCTCGCACAAGGATGCCGATGGTCATTGCCATGAACAACAAGTGGAACAGTACACTGTTGCTGCTTGTGCTGATGTCTCCGAAGAACCCGGCGGGGTCATCGAAGAAGGCGCCGGTGAAGCCACTGAAGAAGTACTTGAGGGCCCAGCCAGCGATGACTGAGTAGTAGCTGAGGAGGATGATGGCGCCCGCGATGGCAAGGTAGCCGCCGATGCCCCATGCCTTGGTTTTGCCTCCCTCTTGGAAGGCTTGCACTGCGCTTTTTTGCGCACGGCGCCCAAGGCTCAATTCGGCCATGAGGGCGGGCAGTCCAATCAAGAACAACATGGCGAGGTAGAGGAGCACGAAGGTGGCGCCCCCGTTTTCACTTACCAGGTACGGGAACCGCCAAAGGTTGCCAAGGCCGACGGCGGAACCGACGGCTGCCATGATGAATCCGATGCGACTGTTGAACGCTCCGCGACCAGCCATTGGGCGGGGATGGGGTTGTGTATCTAAGGGATTTGCAAAATGCGCCATCCGCACCGGGACGAAACCCCTTTAATGGAGACCTAAGTCGGCCGGCTTGTCCCAGTTGGGACCGCACCAAATGCCGTGGTAGCTCAGTTGGTGGAGCATCGGACTGTTAATCCGACGGTCGCCGGTTCGAGTCCGGTCCACGGCGCTTTTTCTTGTTTTCAAATCACCTTGCGGCGACAGCCTTGGTCAGGCCGCAATGCCGCGTTGCAGCAGGCCCAATTGGTTGCGGTCTTGCATGAAGGCAAGCAGTTCGGTTGCTTCGATGCGGTGCGCTGCCGTGGATTCTTTCCAGGTTCCAATAGCAGAATGGAGCACTTCGGGGAGCGGCGCGTGCGGGTTGAGGATGGACATGCGGCCGTAGGTTCCTTCTGCGTGGGCGAGGAATCGGGGCGAGATGCGCGTGCGTCCTGCGCGTTGCTCGATGATGCCGACGGATGTGAGTGCTTTCCAATCCATGCGGGTTCATCGCGCGCGTCGCTTATGGCGTGGTCCTTGGGGCCAGTGAAACCACTTTCCTTTTCATAGGCGACTCATTGGAAAACTCGTGGAAGCATGGGGCATCCGACGCGTTCGTAGCGCCCTGCGCGCAGCCCGGAAGAAGGACCGCAGTTTCGGTTCAGGGGCCATCCTTGGCTCCATGTGCACCGCGCCCCACGCCATTGCCGCAGAAGCACACGGCCTGTTTTTGGAAACCAACCTAGGTGACCCAGACCATTTCCCCGGCGCCGCCGGCTTGGAGAAGGAGTTGCTCGAAGATTTCCGGCTCCTGTTGCACGGGCCCAAGAAGGCCCAGGCACGGTTTCTCACGGGAGGCACCGAGGCCAACCTCATGGCCATGTACGTGGCCCGTGAAAAAACCGGCAAAACCGAAGTGGTGCTGCCCGAGCAAGCCCATTTCTCCTTTGAAAAAGCAGCCCGCGTCCTTGGCATGACGCTCAAGTGGGTGCCAAGCCACGGAGGCCGAAGCCATCCCGGCGAAATGGCGAAAGCCATCACGAAACAAACCGCCCTCGTGGTTGCCGTCGCAGGCAGCACAGAACTCGGGCTCGTGGACGAC
>JBMZMP010000051.1:3270-9656 GCA_049619235.1 Thermoplasmatota archaeon | reverse complement strand
TCCGTGTGTTCCACGAAGTAGCTGAGCCTCCACGTGCCGGTTTCACCGGGCAATTCAGCGCTGCAACTGTTGCCGTTGAAGGCGTTTTGATCCATGTCACTTGGGCTCCAAATGCGACAATTGGTCGCGAACACCTCAATGGGTGCGGAGTTCACGGTGAAGTCGGTGCTGATGCGGGAAAAATTCTCCATCACCGTGAACTCCGTGACCGTGACGTCGTTTGCAAATGGCCCGGGAGGCAAGCCATTGGTGTATTGCCAGTCCATGTCCACGAGGATTGTTTCTTGGACGTCCATGGTTTGGTTGCCGCCCGTTGCGGGCTTGGATTCCGTGGAGGAATTGGATGAACCGGGGTCGTTGGTGGAACTGTCTGCGCAACCGGCCATGGCAACGGCCAATGCAAGAACGAGGACGAGCTTGTGCATGGGTCAAACTCGGATTCCGCACACATCAAAGTTTGCGTCGGAACGTGAAAATGGAGGAAAGAAGGGAGAAGGAAGGTTGGTTTGAACCGGCTTACGCCATGTTCTCGATGATTGCATCGCCGAATTCGCTGCACTTGAGGAGGGTTGCCCCTTCCATCATGCGCTCGAAGTCGTAAGTGACCGTCTTGTTGGTGATGCTTTGGGCGAGACCCTTTTGGATGAGGTCGGCGGCTTCGTGCCAGCCCATGTGTTGCAGCATCATGACACCGCTCAGGATGACGGAGCCGGGGTTGACCTTGTCGAGGCCAGCGTACTTTGGAGCCGTACCGTGGGTGGCTTCGAAGATGGCGTGTCCGGTGACGTAGTTGATGTTGGCGCCAGGGGCGATGCCGATGCCGCCAACGCAGGCGGCGAGGGCGTCACTGAGGTAGTCGCCGTTCAAGTTCATGGTAGCAACAACGCCGTATTCTGCTGGGCGGGTGAGGATTTGTTGCAGCATGGCGTCGGCGATGACGTCCTTGACGGTGATGGTTTTGCCGGTCTTGGGGTTCTCGAAGGTGCACCATGGGCCGCCGTCGAGTTCCACTGCGCCGAATTCTTCCTTGGCGAGACCGTAGCCCCAGTCTCGGAAGCCGCCTTCGGTGAACTTCATGATGTTGCCCTTGTGGACGAGGGTGACGCTGTCACGGTCGTTGTCAATGGCGTATTGGATGGCTGCGCGAACGAGGCGCTCGGTGCCTTCCTTGCTGATGGGCTTGATGCCGAGCCCGCTGGTTTCGGGGAAGCGGATCTTGTTGACGCCCATTTCTTCTTGCAGGAATTTGAGGAGCTTCTTTTGCTCGGCGCTGCCGGCTTCGAATTCCACTCCTGCGTAGATGTCTTCGCTGTTTTCACGGAAGATGACCCAGTCGTGGCGTTCTGGGCCGTGCACGGGGCTTGGGACACCAGTGTAGTACTTCACGGGGCGAAGGCAGGTGTACAAGTCGAGGATTTGGCGGAGGGCCACGTTGAGGCTGCGGATGCCGCCGCCGACGGGCGTCGTGAGTGGGCCTTTGATGGCCACTTTGTATTCGCGGATGCCTTCGAGGGTGGCTTCGGGGAGCCATTCGCCGGTTTCGTTGAATGCCTTTTCACCTGCGAGCACTTCCATCCAGGCAATTTTGCGGTCGCCGCCGTATGCTTGTGCAACGGCTGCATCGAGGACGCGCTTGCTGGCGGACCAGATGTCGGGTCCGGTGCCGTCCCCTTCGATGAATGGGATGATCGGGTGGTTGGGAACCGTCAGGGCGCCGTTTTCGCCGACCGTGATTGATTCGCCATCTTCAGGAACGGAGTACGTCCAAGCCATGGCTTTGCCTACTTGGTCCGGTTTATAGCGGTTGGGGGCCGTGGATTCATGTCTCCCAGGTAAAGGTTTTTCTTCCCCGGGGCCCAAAGAACGGTTTGCGGCCTCGTTTTTTGTTTCGTTGGGGTCAAGATTGCCGCTCTTGATTCTGCTGTACCCGGACGAAGTTGTGGCGGTGGACATGGAAATCATGTGCGCTTTGCCCCATGACTGGTCCACGTCTGGCCCAGCAGCCGCGTAAGCGTGCTTTTCCTCCTTTCCCCCTTTTTCCGCCCCCGTCCAATCCCAAAAGGCGTTATGGCTTGCCTCCGATGAGGCCCCATGAACCTGCAAAAGCTCGTGCTGCCTTCCTGGCCCCCGCTCCGCCACGTGGAAGCGGGCTGGAACGCATTGACCCAGGAGGAACAAGGGGAAATCGAGGCCCGCGTGGCCGCCGTGGACCGACGCATCACGGGCCGACGGGAAGCAACGCTGCCGTTCTTTGCATTCCTTGCGCAAGTGGAAACCATCGCCATCGAGATTCCGTTGCGGTTTCTGGAACGTGCCCCGGAGGAGCACAAGCCGCTCCTGCGCCGGCAATTGGTGGACGAAGTGTTCCACAGCGTCCTGTTTGTCCGCATTGCCCATGAATTGGCTTTGCCCGACTCCATGCCCCCGGCACCGAGCCCTGCGGCGGAGGAGCTTCTGGACCTCATTCGAAGCGAGGAGGACTGGGAAGCAAGCGTGACGTTGCTGAATCTGGCAGAATGCTGGATTGAGAACTTGTTCCGGCACGCGGCCCGCTGGGAAGTGGCCCCCGACGTCTTCCGGACCGTGCTCGCCGACGAGGCGAGGCACGTGGAGGAAGCCTTCGAGGCCGCCGACGCGGACGCGGTGGAACGGATGGAGGCAGGGCTCATGGCTTTGTTCCAGGAACCCCGGGTGTCCTTGGCCATGAACGAATTGGCCGGGACCGAGCGGTACGTGAACATGGTCAATGGTCTGCAACGCACCCACCGCAACCACCTCAAGAAGCTCGGCTTGTCCCCGGGCCCCGCATGGGAGATGTTCGAGCAAGAAATCGAACTCCCCGAATTGGAATTGGCCACGAAGCTGCCGCAGACGCCTTGGCGGGCCAGTGCTGCGAAACTGTGGCACACCCCCCGCGACCCCACCATGCAAGGCGACTTTGATCTCCTCGTTGACAAAGTCCCCAAGAAACTGCTCACGCCGTTCGTCGTGGCCACCGTGGGCCGCGCCTGGGCGAAGCACCCGGAATTGAACCGAGTGTTTGCAAAGGGCCGCACCTGGCAATTGCCCCGTGTGAACGTTGGGGTGCGCGTGCTCGTCAATGACCAACTCGCGACCGTGGTGGTGACCGATGCGGACAAACGGAGCCTCAGCGACATCAGCCAGGCGATTCTTGATGGCGTGAAGGACCTGGAAGCGCGGCACAAACCGGACGACGCGCCCATTGATGATTCGCTCTACGAACTCATCGACCCCGGCGTGCATTCCTTCGCCGTGGCCATCAGCAACCCCGGAAAGTTCGGCATGGTCCGGGGCGCCGGGGCGCTCAGTGGCCACATCTCGCCAAGCACAGACATCTCCGTTGGGCAGCGCCGCCGCATCGGCCTCAAGCACCACGTGAACTTCGGCTGCTTGCAAGATCACCGCGTCTTTGACGGCCGTGAAGCGGGGGTTGCCATGCGCGCCATTCAGGCGGAGGCGGCAAAGGTGAAGGAAATTCTCCGCGCCAAAAACACGTACGTGCCAAGCGAACTCCGCATGATTCCCGCCATTGGAAAATACGCCCCCACCACGGCGGGCGGGGCACTCATTGGCATTGGTGCCACGCTTGGAATGGGCGCCATTGGTTTTGCCGCGTACCAATTGTCGAAGCGGCAAACGGACGCTGCGGAGTTGGACGTTGAAGAAACGGAAGAAGAAGGGGAAAAGGAAGGTTCGTAGCCTTACAACAGGAGGCCGCCAACACTGGCAATCAGGCCTGCGAACAGGAGACTGACGGTGTTGATCACCTTGATGAGGGCATTGATGCTTGGGCCAGCGGTGTCCTTGTAGGGGTCACCGACGGTGTCACCGACGACGGCGGCTTCGTGGGCGTCACTGCCCTTGCCACCGTGGTTGCCGTCTTCGACGTACTTCTTGGCGTTGTCCCAGGCACCGCCACCGTTGGCCATGGCCAGGGCGAGCATGAGACCACCAGCGAGCACACCAATGAGGAGGCCACCGAGGGCGAGCGGACCGAAGAGGAAACCGACCACGAGCGGGGCGACCACGGCGATGATGCCGGGGACGACCATTTGCTTGAGGGCAGCCTTGGTCACGATGTCCACGCAGGCGCCGTATTCGGGCTTGCCTTCGCCGGTCATGATGCCTTTGATTTCGCGGAACTGACGGCGCACTTCGTCAATGACTGCGCCAGCGGCCTTTCCGACAGCGTTCATCAAGAATGCGCTGAACAGGAACGGCAGCATGGCACCGATCAAGAGACCGATGAGAACCATTGGGTTGTCAAGTTCGAAGACGAAGGGAATGCCTCCGTTGTCTTCGGCTGGAAGGCGGTGGGTGTAGTCGGAGAACAATGCAAGAGCTGCGAGAGCTGCACTGCCAACTGCGTATCCCTTCGTGACTGCCTTGGTGGTGTTGCCGACGGCGTCGAGCGCGTCCGTGTTCTTGCGAACCTTGGCGGGGAGCTCAGCCATTTCAGCAATGCCACCGGCGTTGTCGGTGATGGGTCCGTAGGTGTCCATGGCAACGACCATGCCGGTGATACCGAGCATGGCGACGGCTGCGATGCCGATACCGAGGAGACCTGCAAGCATGTAGGAGCCAAACACTGCGAAGGCAATGATGACGATGGGTGCGAAGGTGCTCTCCATACCAACAGCGAGACCGCTGATGATGTTGGTGGCGGCACCGGTTTCGCTGGCCTTTGCGGTTGCGCGGACGGGGCGGAACTTGGTGCTGGTGTAGTATTCGGTGACGAACATCAACACGATGGTGACAACGAGGCCAATGAGCGTGGTGAGGTACAAGTCCATCACGGTCACTTGGCTGCCGGCACCGTTTTCGAGGCCAGCGAGACCTGCTTTGAGGTCGTCGTTGAGCCAGGCGCTGATTCCGTAGAATCCAGCGGCGCTTGCAATGGTGCTTGCAAAGACACCCTTGTAGAGGGCACCCATGATGTTCTCCTTCTTGCCGAGGCGGACGAAGAAGATACCGACCACGCTTGCGAGCATGGCAACGGCACCGAGCCAGAGTGGGTAGGTGACGAGGGCGCGGGTCACTTCGATGCCGCCTGCGGTGGGCAGGAGGAAACCGAGGAACACAGCGGCCACGACGGTCACGGCGTAGGTTTCGAACAAGTCGGCGCCCATGCCTGCGCAGTCGCCCACGTTGTCTCCAACGTTGTCAGCGATGACGGCAGGGTTGCGGGGGTCGTCTTCTGGGATGCCAGCTTCGACTTTACCGACGAGGTCAGCGCCCACGTCAGCGGCCTTGGTGTAGATGCCTCCACCCACACGGGCGAAGAGACTGATCAAGGAAGCACCGAAGGCGTAACCCACGAGGGGTTCGACGGGGTTTTCGTAGCCAAATCCAAGGTCGAACAGGGTGTAGAAACCGCTGACACCAAGGAGCGCAAGGCCAGCCACGGCGAGACCGCTCACTGCACCGCCACGGAAGGCGATGTTGAGGGCGGGCTTGAGGCCAGTGCGGGCTGCGTGGGCCGTGCGGACGTTGGCGCGAACAGCGATGTTCATGCCAATGTAGCCGCTGGCGGCACTGAACAAGGCACCAACGGCGAAGCCTGCGGTGGTCCAGAGCCATTGCGTGCGGTCTGCACTGTCAACGGTGAAGCTGACAACGAGAAGCACGGCAAGAATGCCGAGGGCAACGAAGGTAATGGTAGTGTATTGGCGGCGCATGAAGGCCATCGCACCTTGCTTGACAGCGTCGGCGATTTCGTTCATGCGCTTGGTGCCGGTCTTTGCACGGAGGATGTTGTTGCCGAGGACGGCAGCGAACACGAGCGCGAGGACGGCAACGATCGGGGTAATCCAAATGAGATCCATGGTATCTTAGAGTGCGGCCTCGAAGTCTTCGATTTCCATGTCGAATTCTTGGCCCTTGATTTTCATCATTTCCTTGGTCAGCAAGTAGTAGACGAGCGCGAGGCTGCGGCGACCCTTGTTGTTTGCGGGGATGACGTGCGTCAGGTTCTTGGTTTCGTTGTTGGAGTCACAGAGACCAATGATTGGGATGTCGATGTTCATGGCTTCGCGCATGGCTTGGCCGTCACCGAGGGGGTCAGTCAGCACGAGCACTTCCGGTTCCATGTAGTTGGGGGTCACGGGGTTCGTGAGGGTTCCGGGCATGAAACGGCCAGCGATGGCAGTGGCGCCGAGGGCGGTGGCTGCTTGCTTGACTGGGGTTTGTCCGTATTGGCGTTGGCTGACGAAGAGGATGCGGTTGGCGTCGAAATCCTTGAGGTATTCGGCGACTTGGCGCACGGCTTCGTCGGTCTTTGCCACGTCAAGGACGAACAAGCCGTCGTTGCGGACGCGGAAAATGTACGGCTTCATGTCGGCCGTTTTGTGCTGGGTGCCGATGTG